>CALHKJ010000001.1 GCA_938033975.1 uncultured Saprospiraceae bacterium
GATGAATGTGCACCACAAGGCTCTGTATTTAATTTCACTCAAACAATAAATATTTCCGATTCTTCCGCGCCAACAATCAATGATGCGCCGGCTGATTTGGACCTTGACCTAAGTGGAAATATTAATATGTGTAGTCAGATAGTGACCCTAGATTACAATATAACTGATGATTGTTTTGATACAGATGATTTAGTTATTTCAATTGATGCACCAGGTTTGATTAGTCAAACAGATATCAATGCAAATGGAGATATTAGTTTTAATGTCGAGTTCTGTTCTTTGGATACTGATCTGACAGTAACTTTAACAGCTGCTGATCAATGCGGCAATGTTGAAACACATAGTTTTGATGTTTCGATTGTTGGAGATGGATGTCTAGACTTGGCGTGCCAGAAGTTTATTTTCGAGTTGGAAGCTGATGGATCAAATGACTTTATTGCAAATGATTTCCCTGTTGTTAATAATAGCTGTGGTCATATAGATATTGATGTTTCTTACGATCCACAAAATATTAATGATACCCTATTGGTTTTAGGTTGTGATGAAATTGAGGCAAATGGGAATAATCCTAATTTGAATATTTTCCTTTATTTCTGGGCAAATAATGTAGTGATTGATTCTTGTAGAACCGTAGTCTTCTTTTCAAACGATCCAAATGGTGACGGTAATACTGATGATGGGTGGGTTGAGATTTGTCAACTTGCAAGTTCTGTAGGTAATATATCTGGAACGGTCAATAGTATTCTGGACGAACCAGTAAGTGACGTGATTATAAAATTAGAGGATTCTGGTTTGGAAGATGAATTGACAAATATGGAAGGTAGATATGCTTTTCCTGTTATGGGTCTAGGAGGCGACTATGAAGTGATACCATCAAAAGATGATGATCATCTCAATGGTGTATCAACCTTGGATGTAATACTTATTCAGAAACATATTCTGAGTCTAAATGAGTTTGACTCGCCTTACAAGCATATAGCTGGTGATGTAAATCAATCAAACACAGTCTCTGCGCTAGATATAATTGTTTTAAGAAAATTGATCCTAGGCATTTATGCAGAGTTTCCAAATAATACTAGTTGGAGAATGATTGACAGTGAATATGAATTCCCTGATCCAACAAATCCATTAAGCAGTAAGTTTCCTGAGTCATATATTATAAATGATATGCCTGCTAATATGTTAGTAGATTTCGTCGGAGTTAAAATCGGTGATGTAAATGGATCAGTTGTAAATAATTTCTCGGCATCAAACCAAAGTAGTGATCTTAGAGCAGATAGCAAATTAGTAATCAAATATGACGAAACTCATTTCCAGAAGGGAGATCAATTTGATATTACTTTTAGACCAGTTGTAAAAACAGGTTTTGAAGGTGCTCAGATTGCATTACAGTTTGACCCACAAATTTTACAAATACAAGATGTTTTGTTAAATGATGATTCTATTTGTGGATTGAATAACTTTAATCTAAATCACATTGAGGATGGATTAATTTTAATGAGCTACAATACTTTAGCTGAGCTTGAGAATTCAGAAAGGAAATCTTTCTTTACTCTAAGAGTTGAAGCAAAAAAGAATGAATCAGTCAGTAAAGCTCTTACAATTGATGACCGACATATGAAGCCAGAATCTTACTTCAATAGTATGGTTGGAGAAATTTTGTTGACTCCAAGTGATGAGGATAATGGGGGTGTGATCTTATATCAGAATAAGCCCAACCCATGGAATTCAAATACAACAATTGAATATTTTATGCCAAAGGATATGAAAGTTGATCTTAATATATATAATATAAATGGACAACTCTTGCGAAACTATGATATCGATGCAAAGTCTGGAATGAACGAATTTGAGATACTTGGTTCTGACTTTAATACAACAGGTGTATTCTACTATGAAATACTTACTAATAGCAATAGGCAAGTGAGAAAAATGCTTTTGCTTAAGTAAAAAGAATTTTTGACAATCCTAAAGAGGTAGATGGTTTTTAATCATCTACCTCTTTCTTTTTAATGCCTACCACCTGAAGTAAAGTGTTGGTTTGAAAATGAAAACAAAACTACTGGAAGGCTCAATTTTGATAATTTGAAGTTTAAAGTGAAGATCGTCTCAAGTGAAAGAAATTAAACTTTAAGTATATAAGCATGAGAGCTTCATATTAAGATTTAATTTATCTGTCGAAAGTTTTATCTTGCGATTAAATAATGCTTTAGTTTCCTAAACAAATTGATTATTAAAGCATTAGGTAAGTAGAAACGAACAGATGTATAAACAATATTTTACGGAAGAACATTTGATGTTTAGGGAGGGTTTGAGAACATTCCTAAGCCAAGAAGTTGTTCCTCATGTCGATAAGTGGGAGAAAGAAGGCACAATCCCAAGAGAAATTTGGCCCAAAATGGGTGAAATGGGATACTTCGGATTGAGCTATCCTGAAAAATATGGAGGCATGGACCTCGATATCTTCTACATGGTCATTTGGCTAGAAGAATTACAACGAATACATTCTGGAGGTTTTGCAGCTGCCATGTGGGCTCATGCATTTCTGGCCATGACTCACCTTAAAGCTGAAGGTACAGATGAAATAAAAGATAAATACCTTACTGCAAGTATTGAAGGAAAGATGATTGGCTGTCTGTGTATTACGGAACCTTTCGGAGGATCCGACGTAGGAGCTATGAGAACTACTGCTATAAAAGATGGAGACGAATGGGTGATTAATGGTTCAAAAACTTTCATCACCAATGGCATCTATTCTGATTATCTGGTAGTGATCGCAAAAATGAACACGGATGAGAATCCGAAAAATATGGGTGTATTTTTAGTAGATAGAGATACCCTTGGTGTAAGTGCATCAAAGTTAGATAAGCTTGGATGGAGAGCATCCGATACCGGAGAGATTGCCTTTGACAACGTTAGAATACCTCTTACAAACTTGATGGGAGAAGAAAACAAAGGGTTCTATTATGTTATGCAGCATTTTGCTTTGGAAAGGTTAATCATGGGAGTAAATGCTCATGCAAGAGCTGAGTATGCTATCGAATACACGCTGAAATACATGTCTGAAAGAACAGCTTTCGGTAAAACAATTGATAAGTTTCAAGCCTTGCGTCATCGCATGGCAGAAATGAGTACAGAGGTAGAAATGTGCAAAAGTTTTAATTATCAAATAGCGAAAAATTTAGATGAAGGCGTTTATGTTGTCAAAGAAGCTTGTATGTCCAAATTACAATCTACCAAAGTTGCAGACGAAGTAATTAATAGTTGTCTTCAATTTTTAGGTGGATATGGATACATGGAAGAATATCCTTTAGCTAGAATGTGGAGAGATAGCAGACTCGGTCCAATAGGAGGCGGAACTTCTGAGATATTAAAAGAAGTAATTGCCAAAATGATAATTGATGGGAAGACTTATAAGAAAGGTGTCTAGGTGATTTACAATATATGATTTATGACATTTTAACTTCAGCTTCTGACCTCTGAAGACTGCTCTTTGACAGCGACCAACGGAAGCGGTCTTCTTAAATCTTACTTTTCCTTTTCTGCACCTCTTCTTTCCGAGGAAAATCATCTGGAATTTCTATACTCACACTTCCTGTAGCTGCCCATTCACAGCCTCTCAAAAAAGTAGTAATAAATCCTACACACTCCATAGAATAGTCTGCATGTCCCAAGGTGCTCTGAAAGGTGCGACCTTTCCCGTAATCCACACAAAACAATATAGGTTCCGATCTATCTGCTGCTTTAAACTCTGGATCCCAAGGTGGTGCATTTCCTTCCTTATCTGAAAATGAAGTGGCTAAAATCGTTACATTTTCAGCAGGGCCACATAGACGTTCGTACAATTCATCTTTAGTATGGAGCCATTCCATTGGTATACCTTTCATGATGGGGTGTTCCGGTGCTCTATTCTTAATTATAAACTCCATTTCAGGTCCATGCGAACCACATTGTTTCTCTTCATATTGCTGTCCTAATTTTTCATCCTTTGTATAAAATAATTGTGTCCCTTTACGATCAGCCCAACCACCTAGCCCAATTATTTTATTAAACTCTTCCCATTCAGGGAAAGCATTGTTTGCAGCATGAACAGCCACTAGTCCGCCACCTTCTAACATATATTTCTCAAATGACCTTTTGGTTTTTTCGGGCCAAGGTGCAGTATTCCATCCTAGATTAGATATTACAACATCATAGTTTGACCATTCTGGAGCAAACAAAGAATCTACTTTTGGATCCTTAACCACTTCTCGATTCTCAAATCCTTTTAAAGGATAAAGAGCCATCAATTCACTAATGCTATCTAATCCAGTTGGTGTTCCTGAATGTGGTCCTTGCCAGGTGTAATTCATTCTATAAATATCCACGTCAAAAATTTTGGATTCCAATAAGTAGGCTTGCATCATCATAGTAGTCTTAGGCCATATTCCATGATTATTTTGACCGTCGATTATTAAAGCTTTCAATTTTACTTCTTCCTCTTTAGAATTTTTTGTGTCATTTGCGCAAGCATAACAAACAAAGACCAACAGGATAGGGACTAGGTATTTCATCTTATTTGATTTGACTTTTTTACAAAATAAGAAATGCATCCAAACATTTGGCCTTAAAGCTCGTTTACTCTGTATATTGTGAATATATATAATGACTATGAGACATCTTTTAATGATTTGTTGTTTATTTCCTAGCATTCTTATTGGGCAAGGATTAATTTTTGAATCCCTTCAGCATGATGGAATTGAAAGAGAATTTATTCTCAATATTCCAGCCAGCTATGACGGGAATGAGGCCATGCCTGTGATTTTTAACTTTCATGGATTTGGCTCGAATGCAAATCAACAAATGTTCTATGGAGATTTTAGGCCAATTGCAGAATCTGAAGGCATCATTCTGGTTCATCCCGAAGGAACACTCATTGATGATCAGGGTCATTGGAATGTTGGATTTTCAGCAAATGATAGTGAGGCAGATGATATTGGTTTTACTGAAGCTATGATTGAATACCTTATTGAAAATTACAACATCGATGAAACCAGAATTTATGCAACCGGAATGTCTAATGGTGGATTTATGAGTTATCTTCTTGCATGTCAACTAGGGGATAGATTTGCAGCTATTGCATCCGTAACAGGTTCTATGACCCCAGAGACTTTTGAAAATTGTCAACCAACTCATCCAACTCCAATCATGGAAATACATGGTACCAATGATGAGACTGTTCCTTATGATGGTGCAATCTTTACAATGCCAATTGATGATGTAATGAGTTATTGGGTAAATTTTAATAATTGTGATGCTACTCCAGAACAAGTAGAGGTAGAAGATGTTAATGGCTCAGATGGCAACACCGCGAGCTATTTTATCTATTCTGATTGCGATAATAATATCACCACTGAACTTTTCAGGATTAACAATGGTAGCCATACTTGGCCAGGTGCAATATTTGTATTTCCGGGTACAAATTTAGACATCAATGCTTCTCAGGAAATATGGAATTTCTTTTCTAAATATGATATCAATGGGAGATTGGCTTCATCTACTCAAAATGAACAGAATTTTACTTCTGTAAATGTTTATCCTAATCCCACAACAGGAATTCTTCATATTGATTCATCGGAAGATCTAGATTACAAATTGTATAATATTTTAGGGCACGAAATCATTAATCTGGAAACAGTGCCAAGCCAAAAAACCATCAATCTTTCTGGCTTGGGAAAAGGATTATATTTTATAAAATTTCAAAATAAAATATTTAAAATTCAGCTGGTTGATTAAGCTTAGCGATAAACATATTTAGCTTAGATTTTACCTCCTCATCTATTGCTCCTTCTGTAATCCAAGTATGTACTTCGCCTAGGTATTGCATCCCTAGGTAATTGGCAGACTCACGATATGGCATATAGAATCCATCTACAATGTCAGGACCTGAGCAACTGATTGCTGCCATAGATTTTCCTCTAAACATTCTACCAGTATCCTTTTCGTATCTTATGATATCAGATAGTCTATCAAAGAATGTTTTCATGATGCCACTCATACTGTACCAGTAGACCGGAGAAGCAACGATTATGGTTTGGTAATTTTTTGCAATTTGGCGTATGATAGGCATGAACTCATCGTCTTCAGCATATTGATTATCATAATCAAATTCACCAATTTTTTTTTCTTTTAAATCGATGATTGGGAATCCAGTTTTATTGGAAACATAGTTAGCCATTTGAAAAGTATCACCTTTACTTCTTGAGCTCCCTAAAATGATAATTCCTTTATTTATCATTTGATTATTCTTTCGTTTTACCCATAAAGACATTTGATCCAGAATCAACCGGATTGCCACTCGCTCTTCTAAAAGCTACAATTTGACCACAGTGATAAATTGCATCAGCAATGGGTCCATTTATCATATGCCAAAACTCAAACGAATTGGTGTTTTCACCGCGTTGAAAAATTACTTTCAGTTCTTCTACTTCTTGTGCTGATTTATTTAAGCATGCCTCACTAGCTTGCTTCAGTCTTTGTAAAGTTTTTTCTCTCATCGCCTGATAATCCAAGTCTTCCTTTGGTGATGGCCTAACATTTGCTTTATTTAAGCAACCATTGAGTATAGTTCCAGACAAGCTGTACAAATGCTCCAAAGTCTCCAATGTCGTTTTACCATCTTCAGAAGGTTTGTAATTTAAATCATTTTCAGTAAGATCTTTGGTTGCCCAATAATAGCGATAACCTAATCCATCTATCATTCTTGACAAAATATTTCCAGAGCTATAATCTGCTGGATAATCAGGTATTTGATGGTAGGGTAGCTTGGTGTCCATTATTTCTTGTGCACAGATTAGATTTGAAAAGGATATACTTAAAAGTAGTAAGAAGAATTTCATATTTTTTATTTGTATTTTAAGTCAATTTAGGGCTTAAATTTAGTTAAACAAAATCTAGTGCTCTCTCATGTTTTTAAGGTTTAAAAATTAATTATGCTGTTTAGATATTACTTATTGTTAATGTTTGCTACTTGCTTTATTTATTGCAAAACTGATAATTCTACTTCCGTAAATAAGTCAAACTTAAAAAAGATAGAAGCCATCACATTATTGGGAGACACGCTTTATAGTTATTCAAAGCAAAGTGATGCCTTGTTAGAAAACTTTAATCTAGCTAAAAATGAGTATGAGGCCAATCCAAATGATCCTGATGCTTTAATATGGTATGGTCGTAGGGTTGCCTATATGGGAAGGTATCGGGAAGCAGTATCCATATTTGGTGAAGCAATTGAAAAATTTCCCAATGACGCAAGAATGTATAGACATCGAGGTCATAGATTTATTTCAATACGAGAATATGATAAGGCTATCAAAGATTTGGAAAAGGCTTGCGAACTTATCCGTGGTCAAAAAAATGAAATAGAGCCAGATGGAATCCCAAACGAAAAGGGAATTCCCATATCAACACTGCATGGAAATATATTCTATCATTTGGGTCTGGCCTATTACTTAAAGAATGATTTGCAAAACGCATTAAGAGTATATGATTTGGCTATGGCCTCAAATCAAAATGATGACAATATTGTGTCAGCTGGTCACTGGAAATATATGACCCTAAGGCGAATGGGCTACCATGAAGAAGCAGCAAGATTAATGAAGCCAATCAATGGATCTATGAATATAATCGAAAACATATCTTACTTCGAATTATGTTTGTTTTATAAAGGCATCTTAGAGGAAAAATGGTTTGACAAAAAGTTTGCAGGAACTTCAAAGGATGATGTCTTTCTCTATGGATTGGGCAATTGGCAATTGTATGATCAAAGAGATACCGCAAGAGCTAAGCAATACTATCAACGTTTGCTCGAAAATGGAAATATGGCCTCTTTTGCTTACTTAGCAGCTGAGTCAGACTACCAAAGAATATTTTCTTCTAAATGATTTCTGCCAATGAATTCATGGATGAGGACCAAGATTTTAATTTTCGATTTGGTTGGAAATTTTAAACTTTTTTTGACGTGTAGGGGTTTTGTAGTTTCCTTAACCTTTTAGTAATAGACGCAGATAATTTCATTTAATATCTGATTTTTGGTTGTAAAGAGACCTTAAATGAGTGACAAAAATCACAATTACAAAAATTGAGATAAATCGTATTAGTCTTTTATGGATATGTTTGGTAGATTTTTTGTCGTTGCTTGAAAGAGGTATTGTATTGAAATTGAAGCTAATTTTACAATACCCATTACGATACCAAACGATACCGTTATGAAAACCAACTTTCAATCATTGACTAAACATCTATTTTTTTCAATCAACGCATGTGGATTGCTTTGTAATCTTTTTGTTGGTTGGATTGCATTAGCTATGCAAGAAGATGTCTTGTTATTCTTTTGCGCATTTTTGTCAGCAGTCTCTATTCTGGCTTTTGTTATTGCACACTATCATAAAGTTAGTCTAGCAATTCATTTAGAGCTCAATGCTTATGTTGCAGTCTTTTTACTTGCAAGTTTTACACCTGTTGTCAACTATGGCTTATTATTGATTTATCCAATCGTAATAAGCTTTGCATGTCTCTATTTT
>CALHKJ010000002.1 GCA_938033975.1 uncultured Saprospiraceae bacterium
CCTCTTATCAAAATAAGACTTTATAAGATTGTATGTTTCTTCATGAAATACCATTTCTTGTCCAGTGAGTTCAGCCAGCGTAGCTTTCGTGATGTCATCTTTCGTTGGACCCAATCCCCCAGTAGTGAAAATTATGGAAGACAAATTGCTAAGAGCATCAATGCTAGTTTTTATCAAGTCTGGATTATCCGCGATAGATCTTCTTTCGACTACCTCAATTCCAAGTTCGTTAAGTTTTTTACCAAGCCATGCAGAATTGGTATCAATCACTTGACCTATCAATAACTCTGTTCCTATCGTCAAAATAGATGCCTTCATTAAATTGTATATTTTACTTCTCTAAAATTAAAATGACTAGTTCGTTCTTTTTGTTGTAACATCAACATTCCTTCATCTGTGACTCCCACTATCTTTGCCTCAAAGCTTTGATCATTTTCACTCAAGGTAAATGTCTTGCTTTCATTCAATAAATACATTTTTAAAATGTATTGTTTCTTCAAAGTTGAAAAACTCATTTGATCGTAATCAAAAAATTTCCTTTCTAGATAACATATCAAATTTGCGAAAAGCATATTGAGATCAAAGCTCTTATTGGTCAATTGAGATAGTGAAACAGGATTGGGTAATTCTATTGGAAATTTAATTTCGTTCACATTGATCCCCATTCCAATAATTGATTTGGAAATAAACTTGTCTATCAAGGTGTTCTGTATTAGAATTCCGAGCAGTTTTTTATTGTCAACATATATATCATTTGGCCATTTGATAGTGCAATTGCTGTTATTTACTCCATTATCTGTGAGTATTTTATCCACCCAATCTCTAATTGCCAATGAAATAATCATATTTAAATGAAATTGATCCTTGGCCAAAAGTTGATTTATATCTACCAAAAGTGAGAATGTCAGGTTTTTATCCTCTCCACTATGCCATTTTCTGCCAATTTGTCCCTTTCCTGCCGACTGCTTATAGGTGTATAGGACTATATTTGTGTTTGGAGTGTTTTTTGAAACAGAAATTGATATATCTGCGTTAGTAGATATGGATGAATGCTTATAAATCCATTTTCCAAAAGAATAATTTCTGAATACTCCGGACATTGATTATTTGAGTTACTTAAAATTTAAATTTGAACGCGCAAAAAGCCAGTATTAGCAACGAAAATGAGGTTGCTAATTATATCCCAACAATAATAGATAGTATTCAGGACATCAAAGGGAAAAAGATCATAAAGCTTGATCTGACAAATTTGGATGATAGACCAACTGATTATTTTATCATTTGTCAAGGAGAATCATCGACCCAAGTAAAATCAATTGCGCAGAATATTCAAAAAAGACTCAAAGAAGAATTAGGCATCAAGCCTCTGAGAAGCGAGGGTGTTGCTGGTGCAAAATGGGTATTGGTCGATTATTTTCATGTAATTGTACATGTATTCTACCCTGAAACAAGGGAGTTTTACGATCTTGAAGATTTATGGAGCGACTCGGTATTGACAAGCTACGAAGATATAGATTAACTTAAAGGACTTTAGTTATAAACTAATAAGGCATTAATGGCACAGGAAACAAAAAAAGGTAACGGTAAGAAACCAAATTATAATCCATATTGGATTTATGGTTTAGTTATCCTCATGATACTACTTTTCTTTAATATGATGAGAGTAGTAGGTAATGGACCGAAAGAAATAAATCAAAGTAAGTTTTTTGAAATGGCGGAAGATAGCCAGATCAAAGAAATCAAAATCATCAACCAAGGACAGGTTAATGTTGTTCTGAATGAGAAAGGCCTCAAACTCAATCCTGAGTTTGAAACTAAGAAGTTGTTACCACAACCACATTTCTCTTTCAAACTTGGATCCCTTGAACGATTTGAAACTAAATTGGATGAATTTAATAACAGTCATCCCAACAAACAGATTGCTTACGACTTTGAAGTTCGAGACAACTGGTTAGGAAATGCACTAGGCTGGATTCTGCCTGCATTTTTATTAATTGGTCTTTGGGTATTTTTCTTGAGAAGAATGGGTGGAGGCGCAGGTGGCGCAGGCGGTCAAATTTTCAACATTGGAAAATCAAAGGCAACCTTATTTGACAATACAAAGGTTAATGTTACTTTTCAGGATGTTGCAGGATTAGAAGAAGCGAAAGAGGAAGTAATGGAAGTTGTAGACTTCCTAAAGAATCCTAAAAAATATACTTCACTAGGAGGTAAAATTCCAAAAGGAGTAATTCTTGTGGGTCCTCCAGGTACAGGAAAAACTTTACTTGCCAAAGCAGTAGCTGGTGAGGCAGGTGTTCCTTTCTTTTCGATCTCTGGTTCTGACTTCGTAGAAATGTTTGTGGGTGTAGGTGCATCAAGAGTAAGAGACCTATTTAAGCAAGCAAGAGAAAAAGCTCCTTGTATTGTATTTATCGATGAGATTGATGCAATAGGTAGAGCAAGAGGAAAAGGTGCTGTACAAGGTGGAAATGATGAAAGAGAAAACACGCTTAATCAGTTGTTGGTGGAAATGGATGGTTTCAGCACAGATAAAGGAGTAATCCTAATGGCTGCTACAAACAGACCTGACATCTTAGATTCTGCCTTAATGAGACCAGGAAGATTTGATAGACAGATTGGTATCGATAGACCTGACCTAGTCGGAAGAGAGGCAATTTTTAAAGTGCACTTGAAGTCCATTAAAATCAGTGACGAAATAGATCCAAAAGTTTTGGCTGAAATGACCCCTGGATTTGCAGGAGCAGAGATTGCAAATGTCGCAAATGAATCTGCTTTGATTGCAGCAAGAAGAGGAAAAAAGGCAGTGGATATGGATGACTTCAATTATGCCTTAGATAGAGTTATTGGTGGATTGGAGAAAAAGAACAAATTGATCTCACCAAAAGAAAAAGAAATCATCGCATTCCATGAAGCAGGACACGCTATTTGTGGATGGTTCTTAGAGTACGCTTCTCCACTGGTGAAGGTAACCATTGTACCAAGAGGTATTGGCACCTTAGGATACGCACAGTATCTTCCTAAAGAAGAATACATTACGCGTACCGAACAATTGAATGACAGAATGTGCATGACCCTTGGAGGTAGAGCAGCAGAGAGAATAATCTTCGACAAAATATCGACAGGAGCACAAAATGACTTGGATCAGGTTACCAAAATGGCTTATTCAATGATAGCCATTTATGGAATGAATGAAAAGGTCGGTAATGTTTCTTTCTATGGCATGCAACAAGATCAGTTTAATAAGCCTTACTCTGACGAGACTGCAACAATGATAGATGCAGAGGTAAGAAAAATGATTGATGTGCAATATGAAAGAGCACAGGCTTTGTTGACAGATAAGAAGGAAGAGCTACATATCTTGGCCAATCAGTTGCTGGAAAAGGAAGTATTACTCAAGTCTGATGTAGAAAGATTGATAGGACCAAGACCTTATGTAGAGCATACACTAATTTCAAAATCAAATGGTGAAAGAAAGAATTATGATGAGTTGTTTGAAAATGAAGGCGAATCGATCGCTGAGTCATGAAAAATCATAGCAGAGATTAGAAATATCTAATCAATACTTATAGATTCGCAAAATATTCTTAGCCTATGAGTGATACCATCAAGCATGAATGTGGATTAGCATTGGTGCGACTACTAAAACCGATTCAATACTATGTTGACAAATATGGTACGGCACTCTACGGCTTAAACAAACTGCAACTCCTTCTTCAGAAACAAAGAAACAGAGGTCAAGATGGTGCTGGACTAGCAACCATCAAACTAGATGTAGAACCTGGTAATAGATATATATCAAGAAAAAGAAGCAATGCTTCCAATTATCTTGATGATTTATTTAACCAAGTTCACACTCACTTCGAAGAGCTCACACCGGAGCAATTACAGGATGCAGAGTGGCTCAAAAAGAACAAACCATATATTGGTGAATTATATCTAGGTCACTTAAGATATGGAACTCATGGATTAAATACCATTGAAACCTGTCACCCTTTTCTGAGACTCAACAATTGGATTACCAGAAATCTTGTAATTGCAGGAAATTTCAACTTGACAAACGTCAATGAACTTTTTGACGAGTTATTATCCTTTGGTCAACATCCAAAAGAAAAATCTGATACCGTTACTGTCATGGAAAAGATTGGTCATTTCCTTGATGATGAAGTTCAGAGGTTGTTCAATTGGTTCAAAGCAGAAAATTATACCAATGATGAGATTACTCAATTGATTGGTGAACATCTTGATGTAAAAAGAATGTTACAGAGAGCATGTAGAAAATTTGATGGAGGATATGTAATGGCTGGAATGATTGGTCATGGAGATGCATTCGTAATGAAAGATTCAGGAGGGATAAGACCAGCATTCTACTATCAAGATGAAGAGATCGTAGTAGTGGCATCAGAAAGACCCGCAATCCAAACTTGTTTAGGTGTTCACATTGATACTGTCAAAGAACTAAAAAGAGGTCATGCCTTAATTATTAAAAAGAACGGGACGGTAAATGAAGTATCCGTTAAGGATGAAGATGAAAGGAAATCATGTTCTTTTGAAAGAATCTACTTTTCAAGAGGGACAGATAGAGACATATATCTAGAAAGAAAAAAACTTGGAGTTCAGCTAGCAAAGCAAGTCCTAGAAAAAGTAAATTATGATACTGAGAATACCATATTCTCATTCATACCAAATACAGC
>CALHKJ010000003.1 GCA_938033975.1 uncultured Saprospiraceae bacterium
GATGAAGCGCGCCTATTTAGCCACATGATTGGGGTGCTCTTCCTTGTGAGTGCGACAGCGAGCTTCATTTTACAGCTCCTCTCACTCGTGTCATGAAGACATTATCTCTCCTGCCTCCTATGCGGAGACTTCTCTTCACAATAACAGCAGCTCGCTCAGTTTCTTTCTGGAGGAGAATGAAACTTCCTGGAAAATTCCTTACGCGTCCACTGAAAATCTGTTCCCAGAAAAGCTACTTTTTCTAGTCCTCTTTTTATTATGGTTTCTGCTGTCGCATCAGCTATATGTATGATAGGAACATTGAGTTGGCTTTCTACTTGGTCGTAGACTTTGTGAGGCGTATTGGCACAAAACATCAATTTTTCTGCACCAGCGTTTTGGAGGCGCTTACCTCCTTCAACCAGCAGGTCTGCAATTCCATCCCAGTTATCTTCAACTTGATATTTATGCACTTGTGCTTGGTCCATAGTATAAACCAGAAGAGGAGGATTGGTGTTGTTTCCGTAGTGATCATTTACGGATTCATTGATATATCTGTAATAATCTATGGTGGAATGCCAGGATGTACCCCCTATTAACCCCAGGACATTCATGTCGTTGTCTTTCTGGATGGGAATCTGATTCTTCATTTCGATTTTGTTGTTCTGGCAACTAAATAAAAAGGGAATTAATAACATAAAAGTCAGTTGACGCATTAGGGTTCGTTCGAGTGATTTAATAGAATGTCTGGTTTTTCTTGATTTCTTCTAGCATGTATAAATCAAAATAATGAAACTATCTTATTTGTTGTTTATATAAAGCCTATGTTTTCATTTGCCAAGAGACCTATTCTTATATTAAAATCTTTCTTTTCTAATTGAAAGAATAGATTTGCATGAGATTCTTGTTATTTTTAAAAAAATATATAATAATGAGTAAAAATGATCATACCGCATCTTTTTTGTTGCGTTTTACACAAGTGATGTATGAAGACCAAAAAGGGAAAGCGGATGTTCAATGGCGAGGAAAAATTACACATGTTCAGGATAATGATCAGAAGAACTTTAGTGAAATGAAAGATGTAATTGATTTTATCCAAACCAAATTATCTCAACTAACCTTAGATTCTATCGAAAAAGATTTGAGTCCTAAAGAGAAGGAAGGAATATTGATTAAGAGTATGGACATCTGGAAAAAGCTTGCTAAGAGTTATCCAAAGATGGTAGTAGATGCAATCAAAGATCCCAAAGCACAGGTAAGTCAGATACAAGAGCAAATAACTTCTCGAGCAGAAGACTTGTCAAACCGATTACAATTGGAGTCTTACAAGCCTACTTCAAAATCCGATATCAAAGAATTGTCTGATCAAATTTCTCAACTCACAGGGCTGGTAGGAAAACTACAAAAGAAAGTAGATAAAATTGATCGTAAGCTAGCTAAATCTTGATCAAGTTTGATGATTCACATATTGAAAAACTATTAAATTCTAAAGAACGAAAAGATCTTATAGTTTATACATTAGGACGCTTCAATCTGGTACTAGATGGAGTGGAGGTTTCTGATAACTGGGGCAGGGATAAAGCGATCCAGTTGTTTCAGTTTTTCCTCATTTCAAGAAATCGAATGGCATTACATAAAGAATTGATCATCGATCGGTTGTGGGAGGACATAGGTACAGATCAACATTTCAAAGTAGCATTACATGAAATCAAGAAAATCTTAGAACCAAAGACCAATGCAAGGGGAGTGACTAAATATGTCCAACGTCAAGGTTCATCCTACAAATTAAACATGGATCATGTTTGGTTGGATAGTGAAAAATTAAAGTCTTTTGTTGAAATAGGAAATAATTTGGAGGCTGATCAAAGTGAATTAGCAATTATTGCTTTCCAATCCGCTATCAAGCTTTACCAAGGTGTGTTTTTACCAAATAGGATCTATGAAGATTGGACTTCTGGCGAACGAGAGCATATTCAGTCACTTGCATTAAACGCTATTGTCAGCTTATCTGAATTATTACTCAGGGATCAGACAAAAGAAAGTATTCGTCTGACAGAAGAAGCACTTAATATTGATCCGACTTGGGAAGAGGCTTATCGTATCCAGATGATGGCCCATATGATCAATGGCAATCGACCACAAGCTATAAGAAGCTTTAATAGATGTAAAAAGGTGCTAGATGAGGAATTTGGCATAGAACCTTTACCCGTCACACTCAATTTGTTTAAGAGTATCAAGACTACTTAAAATTATTTTTGTCAATGTTTATAGGCCTTTGAGCCCATTATCTGGAATTGTAACTCAGTTGTAACTCCCATATCTTTTCTTTGTGGTATTATTTAAAATAAAAAACCTAAAACGATATAGTTATGGCAACACAAGTAGCAAGCAAGTCAAGAGTACTTAAAGGAAGAAATCAAGTATTAAAGTCTGTAAAAAACATAAACTGCATGGTGGTTGATTTTACTGAAGATATGATTGATGAGACATTAGAAACTGGAACAAAGTACCAGAAATTAGCTGTAAAAGTAATAAGAAAATCAGAACCAATTATAGAAAAGCAAGTAGATCTGTTTTTTGATACAGCAGAGTTGGCACTTGAACAAATACAAGACAATAGCAAAAGATTACAGAAATTATTAGGAATTACAAAGACTGTTAACAAAGCAACAAAGACAGTAGAAAAGATTGTAAAATCTGTTTCTGAGAAAGTAGAAGAAGGAATGGACACAGTTGAAAAAAATGTGAACACTTTAAAAACTAAAGGCAAGAAAACAATCACTAATAAAGCTAAGCCTCAAGCAAGAAGAGCACGGAAAACAGTTGCAAAAAGAACACAAACAGTAAAAGGAAGCGCTGCAAAATCAGTTGCTAAAGCAACAAAAGCAATTAAAGCTCCAGTTAAAAAAAGAGTAACTAAAGCAACAAAAGCGATAAAAACAACTGCTAGAAGAGCACCTTCAAAAAAGGTTGCTTCTTAAAAAAGTAGTAAAACAACCTATAAGAAATAAAATAGATATCACTTAAAAATAAATAAAATGGCTACGAAAAGCAAAAATAAAATCAACCTTGAAGTTATCAAGGATTCAACAAAAAATGTAAATGATTTCATCCTAGATACAACTGAAATGATCGTTGGTGAAACATTAGACAGAGCAGCAGCTTGGCAAAATGTTGCAGACAAAGCAATTAAAGGCGGGTTCAAGTTGTCAGAAATACAAGCTGACATTACTTTCAAAGCTCTAGAGACTATTAAAAAGCAGTGGGTTAAAGGACAGAAAAACTTTAGAGAAAGAACAAGTAATTAATAAGTCAATGCCAAAAGTAACAACAAAGCCAAAACCTTCGTAGAAGTTTTGGCTTTGTATATTTTGACTACTGTATAATATTGATTATATAGTAATCGGTAGCATAACATATAAAAATTTACTGATAGATTGTATGCGTGAGGAAAGTAGTACAGAAGAAATTAAAAGGCCTTCATTGGTCCTGAGTTTATCGGAAGGAATTAGAGCATTCTTTGAATTGGGGTCATATGTTCCCTACAGATTATTAAAAAAGAATGAATCTGAAGGGGATGGTCATCCTGTTCTTATCTTGCCTGGGTTTATGGCTTCAGATTTTTCTACAATCCCTTTAAGAAGTTTTATACACAAGTTAGGATACAAGGTATATGGCTGGGGTGAAGGCCGAAATTATGCTAATGTGGACTATGTGGGTTTGCTTATAGAAAAGCTAGAGCGTATATACCAAAGACATCAAGAACCGATTACAATAATTGGCTGGAGTTTAGGGGGGATTTATGCAAGACAATTAGGTAAATACGATGAGGAGATTGTACGACAAATCATAACCATGGGTTCTCCTTTCAAAGGTTTAGACTATTCCAATAATGCAATTTGGATGTATGATCTTTTGAAGAGAAGTAGAATTATATCTGAAGATAATTTAGACGAAGAATTATTAGAAGATATTCCAGTTCCTGCAAATGTTCCAACAACAGCTATATTTACAAAAGAGGATGGAGTCGTTCCTTGGGAATTATGTCTCGAAGAAGAAGATGAATGGCATCAGAATGTACAGGTGCGAGGAAGCCATTTTGGATTAGGTGTGAATCCATTGGTGCTTCAGATTGTAGCAGATCGACTACTCTGTACTAAATCAACCTGGACTTACTTTGAGACTAGTAATCTGATAGAAGATATTTTTGTAAAGGCGCAAGCCAATAAAAACATGAACTAAAATTGAAAAAAACGCTATTTGATCAGTTCGAAATTTCCGGAATCAGTCCTATCAGCGGAATTGATTCTACTTTTTTGTATGCAGAAACACCTACTAGCCCTATGCATTTAGGGTCAGTTGCTATCATCGAAGGGTCATTGGATTTTGAGTCTTTCAAAAAAACCATAGCTTCTAGAATTCATCAAATCCCAAAACTGAGACAAAGACTTGTTCAAGTCCCTTTTAGTATCGACCATCCATATTGGGTAGATGATCCGGAATTTAATCTTGATATGCATCTTGATCATATAGCACTGCCAAAACCGAGCAACTGGAAAAATTTAAGAAGACTTGCGTCAAAAATATTCAGCGAACCTTTAGATAAATCAAGACCACTTTGGTCATTTACTTTTGTAGAAGGATTGAACGAACTATCACAAGTGAGTCCTGGTTCTGTAGCCATCATTTCTAAGATTCATCATGTAGCTATAGATGGAGTAGGAGGTGCTGGACTTTTAGGAATAATGTTTGATCTTGGTCCAGATGTATCAAAAATTAATGAACCAAAAAAATTCAATCCCGCGCCCCTTCCTAATGAGTTGTCGCTCATCTTCAAAAGTACTCTGAGTTTTGCACAAAAGCCTCTCAAGTTTCCAACCCTAGTCAAAGATACAGTCGTGTCTACGATCAAAGCTGGCTTTTTGACTAGAGCACAACATCTTGATCTACCTACCGCACCTTTCAGCGCTCCAAAAACACCATTAAATGGTATCATATCCTCACAACGAAAGTGGAATACAACCATCCTATCTTTGGATCGTGTAAAGAAACTGAAAGGGATCATGGGTACCACATTGAATGATGTTATCTTAGCAATATGTGCAGGAGCACTTAAAAGGTATTTAGAAGAAAAAAGTAAACTTCCAAAGAAACCATTGGTAGCAATGGTACCTATTTCTACTAAAAAAGCCACACCAGGTGAAGGTGGAAATAATCTATCTGCCATGTTGGTTCAGTTGGCAACCAATGTAGAAAATCGGATCGAAAGATTAGAAACTATTTATGATAATACAATAAAAGGGAAAACCTACCAAGGAGCTCTAGGAGCAAAATCCTTATCGAATATTGCACAAGCAGTTCCTTTTGGTGTAGCCAATCAAGCTGCCCGTTTTTACTCTAGATTTAATCTTGCTAAACTGCATAACCCAATATTCAATGTGGTCATAACCAATGTTCCAGGACCACAACTACCTATTTATCTACATGGAAATAAAATGCATTCTATCATGGGTATGGCCCCGATTATTGATGGAATGGGATTGATTATTACGATTTTGAGTTATAACGGAAAACTCACGATCAGCCCAACATCTGATTCTAATTCGATGCCAGGAGAAGATATTCATGATTTTTCTGACTTTATATTAGAGAGTGCTAATGAACTAGAA
>CALHKJ010000004.1 GCA_938033975.1 uncultured Saprospiraceae bacterium
AGACTGTTTTCATTTGTTAATTCACTTATCCAATCTGAAGAACCAATCCCCCACAAATTATTAGTAAGGGCATTTTCTTGTGCAGCTCTTATTTCTGCTTGAAAACCAGGTAAAGCTCCGTCTGAAGTGTTTGGTCCATCAACACCGATTCCAAAATCATGTACCAAATGCAAGATTTCTTCAAAAGCAGCATCGCGATGGTCGTAGTTTTGATTTATATACCAAGAACTTCCTTCAACTTGAATTTCATTTTGATATAAAGCTTGTCCATCAACATTAACATTGTTATTCCCATCATCTTGTCCATTAAGTAGTGTCAGAATTGCATTATTCTCTGCCATTTTGTTGGCTACATTTGATTTGTTGTTGCCATACTCAGATCCCGGATAATCTGATAAAAAGTGTTCTAGTATACTTCTACATCTAACAATCTGTTCGTCACTTAAAGCATCCTGTGCAACTATATGAATTGCGCTACCATTTGGTGTGATTACCTTAGTATATCTATTGAAGTTTTGTTGATATTCAGAACCTAAGCTCTCAGGAATTACATTTGATATATCCAATTCTGGATTTGGTTCTGCTGGATTTTGAATCGGGTTGTCCTTAGAGCACCCAGATATTAGAATAATTAAAATGATTAAAAAAGAAAAATCTAGATATTTACTGATGTTAAAAATCATGAATTATGAATTTAATTTTTAATAAAAAAAAGCACATACTTTCGTTGATATCCATAATTTATTAAAATTATGTTTCAACTGAAGTATGTGCTTTGTGGCACAAAATTTTAAGAATCTTTCCCAATTTCTTCTTCAGTGTTAGAAAGAATCTTTATGTTACAATAGTAAAGAATTATATCCTTACAGCTTAAAAACGTTAGGTGAAGTGTTTTATTATTTTGCACAAAAAAAATTTCTAGAAAATTATATTTGAGCCGTTATCAATTAGCTTACCTCAGCTTGAATTATTAAATAAAAGAAAATAGTCAGGCTTAAGTTCTAAATGGAATGAAGATAACACAACAACTTATATTCAGAGGATTACTAACTTCTCCAATTATTGCTATTTTGGTTTGTTCTCCTATTTATCTTGTAGTAGAAAATCCACAAAGAACATTTTTAGAATTATGGTTGGTTTTTACACTTGGGACTATGTTTTGTTGGGGGCTCCAAATACTTCTTTTTTCTTTTTTAAAGAAAAGAAATTTTAAGAATTGGCAATATCTGATGATTTTATTAACTGTAATTATTGTGATTTTGTATTTCACCAATCCAAGTGCTACGATGAGACAAGATTTTTTTAAATCTTCATCAATAAAGACTTTTCTTTTGTTTCGATCTGTTTTAACCTTATCTATTAATTTTATCATTTATTTGATTATTGATTTGGTGTATACAAATGAAAATAAAGTTCAAGTAATTAAGGAAAACGCTGCTCTTAAATATTCAAATTTAGAAAGCAATTATAAATTATTAAAAGATCAAATTAATCCGCACTTTTTATTTAATGCACTAAATATCTCCAAGTCTTTGATAAAGACCAATCCACAACGTGCGGAAAAGTATGTGATCAAATTGTCTGAGTTTTTAAGGGGTTCAATAAATAATCAACAGAAATCAATTACATTAAAGAAAGAGTTAGAAAATTGCCAGCAATATATAGATTTACAAAAAGTACGGTTTGAAGATGCATTTACTTTTACTGTTGATGTTGATGAAAGGACTCTGCGCCGTGAGTTGCCTTTTTATGCTCTAATTACTTTGGCTGAAAATGCATTTAAACATAATTCTTTTTCTGTGGATGAGCCATTGAATATTTTAATTAAGACCAAGGATGATTATGTGATGGTAAAAAATAGCCTTAAAATAAAAAAAGGGGTAATTTCGACTCACACAGGGCTATCCAATTTAAGCCAAAGAAGTTTGATGTTATCTAACGAAGATATTGATATAGAAAATGATGGACAGCACTTTTCTGTCAAATTAAAACTGATTGATTCATGAGGATATTGATTATTGAAGACGAAAAAATCACCGCAGAAGATTTAGTGCATTCTATCCAAGAAGTGCGTGTAAATTTTGAAGTCGTTAAAACCGTTTCTTCCGTCAAATCAGCAATTTCATTTTTGAAAACTCGCCCTTTAATAGATTTGATTTTCTCGGATATTCAGTTGACAGATGGCTTAAGTTTTGAAATATTTAAAGAGGTAGAGATGCAAGTTCCTGTTATTTTTTGCACAGCATATGATGAGTATGCTTTAAGTGCTTTTGAGACTAATGGAATAGCTTATTTATTAAAGCCTTTTACAGTTGAAGCCATAGAAAAGGCCATCCAAAAATTTGAAAAACTTACCCACCAAAAAGATGACAAACTCACTAGACTAATAGAATTTATGGAGCACAATGTTCAAAAGACCAGTCCATCTATTTTAATCCATCAAGGTGAAAAAATCATTCCAGTAAATTTTGATAATATTGCCTTACTTTATCTTAAAAATAGGGTGGTCAAAGTACATACTTTTAATAAGCATATTTATAGTGCTTCAGAAACTTTAGAAGAATTGAACAATATTCAATTTCCTGATTTTTTTAGAGCCAATCGCCAATGCCTTATTCATAGGAATGCCATTAAAAGTGCAGCTAAGTATTTTAACCGAAGATTGGCGCTACATTTAAATTTCCCTTTTGAAGAAAAAATAGTAATTAGCAAAGAAAAAGCCCCTGCTTTCTTGGATTGGTTGACCAAAAAATAATAAATACTTCCTACCTCTCATTGTCAGCTTAATCTAGCTTTTTGTCAGCTTCGGCTAAATTTTAAACCTTAATTTTTTGTCTATTCTTTTCCTTTGTGGTAGGAAAGAAAATTAATAAGGCTCCGCAGCAAAAAGAAACGATAATCAATTAGAAATTATTACCAAAGTTGGATGGACTATCAATCCCATAAGCTTGATTAAGGATAAGTATAGTTAACATTAAATCTTAGGGAATAGATCATTATTCAAATCAGAAATAATATGAAAAAAAAGATCATGAAAATTTTAGCTGTTCTTTTAGTTGTTGTCATCGTCCTTTTACTCTTATCCCCTAAAATTCTCAATTGGATGGGTTTTCATCCTAAATTTGATGGCAGTCAATCTTATGACTTGAAAGGCAAGCGAGCTTTGGTTGTTACAACAAGTCATGGCATACTCAACAAACCAGGAGAAACTACAGGAAAGCCAACTGGTGTTTTTGGATCAGAGATGACTGTACCTTATTATGAATTCTTAGATGCCAATATGCAAGTGGATCTGGCAAGTATTAAAGGCGGAGAAATTCCAATTGACCCACAGTCTTTTTACTACATGATAAAAGATGATTCAGATAAAAGATACTTGAAAGATGATGAATTTCAGCAAAAGGTAAAGACATCATTGCCTATAGCAGACGTTGATTTTAAAGAATATGATTTCGTGTTTTTTGCTGGTGGTTGGGGTGCTGCTTACGATATGGGTCAATCAGAACTATTGGCAGAAAAAATAAGTGATGCCTATTATGCGGAATCGCCAATATTTGGAAGTGTATGTCATGGTGCTCTAGCATTTATTCAAGCAAAAGACACCATAGGCAATTTGTTGATAAAGGGTCGAACAATGACCGGAGTGACGCATGATCAACTAGCCCAGTTGAATATCGAATTTACACCGCTGCATCCAGAAGAGGAATTGAAAAAAGCTGGAGCTAACTTTAAAGCCAATCACCACTCTCTAAGTGACTTTTTTGCAACTATTACGGTAGTAGATCATGAAGAACGTTTTGTTACTGGACAAAATCAAAATTCTGGGCATGAAACTGCTCAAAAGATGATGGAAATTTTGTCAAAGAAATAACAATATGAAAATTCAATCATTGTTGACCATACTTTTGATTTTATTCAGTTTTCAGGCTAGGTCACAAACAGAAGCTAATCCCAATATTGTCATACTTCTCGTTGATGATTCTGGACTGATGGATTTTGGAAGTTTTGGAGGTGAAGCTCGTACACCTAATATTGATCAACTTGCAAACCAAGGTATGATGTTTACAAATTTTCATGCCTCTCCAGTTTGTTCTCCTTCAAGAGCGATGCTAATAACTGGAACAGATAGCCATTTAACAGGAGTTGCCAATTTACCAGAGATGCTACCAAGTGGATATGAAAATGAACCAGGCTATGGAGGAGTTTTGAATAATCGGGTGCAAACAATTGCTACTCGCTTGAAGGAAATTGGCTATAATACTTATGTCTCTGGAAAGTGGCATTTAGGGCATGATGAAAATACATTGCCTCCAGCTAGAGGATTTGACCGATCATTTATCTTAGGCGCCTCTGGTGCAGATAACTACGAAGCCAAAGGTTATCTACCAATGAAGCCTACAGCACAATGGTATGCTGATGGTAAAAAGATTGATTTGCCTGAGGACTTCTATTCTTCAAAAGATTATATCGAACAAACGATTGGATTTCATGAATTAGAACAAAATCAAGAGGCCCCATTTTTCTCTTTCATTTCTTTCCAAGCAATTCATGCGCCCATTCAGGCTCCAAAAAGATTTGTTGAACCATACCTTGATGTGTATAAAGAAGGATGGGATGTTTTGAGACATAAGCGATTCAAGAAAGCAAAAGAAATGGGAATCATTCCTGCTACCGCAGAGATAAATGCTATGTTTCCTCAATTTAAAAAATGGGATGAGCTAACACAAAAGGAAAAAGACAGTTATGCAACTGACATGGCTGTAACTGCAGGAATGCTTGAAGCAATGGATTATTATGTTGGGAAGTATATCCAATATCTAAAAGAAAAAGGACTTTACGATAATACAATATTTGTTGTTACTTCTGATAATGGACCTGATGGGGGAGACTTTAAAGGAAGTGCAATAATGAAAAAATGGCAAGAGAACCATGGTTACCATGCCGATATAAAGAGAGCAGGAGAGAAAGGATATTTTGGTGCGGTAGGACCTGAATTTGCTTTAGCATTAGCTTCTCCATTTTCATTTTTTAAATACTATACAGGTGAGGGTGGAGTACGTACACCTTTAATTATCTCAGGTAAAAATATTCCAAGCGGTCAACAGACAAATTCGTTTTGTTTCATCACCGATCTCGTTCCTACTATTTTAGAACTGGTAGGCAAAGAACCTAGGAGTAATAAATTATATGCTCCAATAACTGGTAAAAGTTTGTTACCACACATGAAGGATTTGATAAAACCTGTCTATGATGAAAGTGAGGGAGTCGGTTTGGAAGTTGCCAATAGTTCTGCCTATTATAAAGGAGATTTCAAAATTGTAAAAAACAATATTCCTTTAGGTGATAATAAATGGTATTTGTACAATCTGAAAAGTGATCCAGGAGAAACAAAAGATTTGGCGAAAGCCTTGCCTGAAAAATTTAATGAACTTAAAAATGACTATGATGAATATGCCAAATCAGTTGGTGTAATAGAAATGGAAGAAGGCTATTCAGCAGAAGGAGAAGTTGGTCGAAAATCTATGATAAAAATATTGAGCAACAATGCTGTATATATCTTGGGTTTATTTGTTTTCATTATAGCTTTATTTTGGTTTTGGAGAAGGAGAAGGAACTTTAATGGAACTACAAACTGACATAAACCAGATGTATCAAAAATCTATTTGCAAAATATTAAATATGAGCTTATTTAATAAAATTTTTGTCGGTGTTTCACTCGCAATTTTAGTAATAGGGTGTGGAAACAAAACTGATTTTTCTGACCGAATTCTTGCTGTAGAAAAGTCGCAGTTTATAAAGCATGCTGACGATTGGAGAAATCTTCGTTACGGAGAAATAATTCCTGTATTTAAGAATAAAGCTCAACTCCATGTGGAAGTGTACAACTCTGTAACATGTAATGAACTTCCTCAAGAACAATGGGAAAAACTTAATGCAAAGAAAATGGCGGAAACCTATGACGCTAAAACAGTCATTCTAAATGGACCTCGTTACTGGTTGATCAACAAAATGGAAGGACGAGGTAAAACATCAGAAGGAAAGGTGGTCAATTTTGGTGGTATTGAAATGAGATTAGTAGCAACATTAAATTCTAATATTTTTAGTGGTACTGTTGGTGATAAACTTTATACTGAAAATGAAGTCAAAAGAGAAACGACTTACCACTATTACAAAGACAATATGGTTTATGAATTGACCTCGCCAAAAGGCAAAATTTATAGAATGCAATCCTACACCACGATGAAAGATCCAACATTGACAATCGATAAATTAGAAAATCTTGGCAATAGCTTAGATTTGCCAAAAGGCTGGTCTTATGAGGCTAAAATATTGAAAGAAAATTCCATAATGGCAGCTAATGGCGTAGCGTATGTTATCAATGATGAATTGGGAAATAGCTATCAAAGAATTTTACAAAAGTAAGAAGGGATTGCACAAAAAAAATAAAGATTCACTTGAAAATTATATAAAACTAAAAGTCGAAAAACTTAAAATACTTTCATGAAACAAATAACAATTCTATTCTTCGGCTTAATCTTTAATAGCCTTCTTTTTGGACAAACGGAAGAGAAAGCCTTAAAGATATCATTACAGACCGATCTAATCGCTTATACTACTCCAGGTGGTTGGAGTGCATGGCTTGCGATTCAGCATCATCAAAATAAACTATCTTTGGCTTATGTAAACTTTCCAAATAGATATGCAGAAAATTATGAGGAAACTGGTTTAAAAGAAACAGACCGATTTTTTCGAGTACAATATGCACGTTATTTAAATCCCGAAAATGTATTAAGAAATCTATATGTTGGTCTTAATTTGGAATATCATTTACGCAAGTTAGAAGAAGATAACAATCCTGCATTTTTAGAAGACACAGGATTTAAAGTTGCACCAATCGTAGGCTATGAATGGCACCCCTGGATCAAAAAAGAAAATGCTTTAGGAAATTTGTCTTTAGCATTATGGATTGGACCTACTTTTCTATTTAGTTATGATGATGACTTGATTTTTGAAGGAACAGGCAGTATCTATGAAGCTAGAGAATCTCCAGAGGTGTCTGTTGGGCTGCTTGTTAGTTATACACTATTTAAGAATTATTAAAAATGAAAAACGCAATAACTACTTTTAAATTTGGAATTTTTATTCTAGGGACAATTCTATTCTACTCGTGTGGCTTTGATTCGGTAAAAGAAGCAGGAATCAAATACGCAACCAAACCTGCTTTTGAATTGCCCACTAATATACAATGGAAACAAATAGGAGCAGCAAAAGAATTAGTCAATGTAAAGGAAAAATTAGTTGTCATCAGCGCTGGTAAAAATGCAATTCCAAATGATGTGTGGGATGATTTAAAAGTAAGATTGCCTTGGCAAAAAAATATTGATCGAAATCTTATGTTTGATAAGACGTATTTTTTACGTTCTCCTGAAGCCCCATCTGACTGTCAAGGTGCTGACTGCAAAACGAACATTGACTATAAAGGCTATACTTGGACAGCACTTGCCAGTCCATTGGCTGTTGACTACATTCCTTCAAAAACGGATATGCTCAAACCTAATGAGGGCCACTTGGTTGTAAAAGTCATCAAGAAATGCCAAGCCATTGTTTTTGAAAATGAAATTTATCAAATGTCAGACAACAAAGGCAATCTATATGCGATGCACGCAACCGAGACAGGCACGCCCAATCTAAATGTTGTTTTACCTGAAGGGTTTACCATTCAAAAAGTCGTTTTGGAAGAGCCATTGGTCATCATCCCTTTTGGCGGAAAAGAAGATTGCTATCTTAATATCGTTGGGGACCACTTGGGCCAGGGCTATCATCAGTATCACTATGCAAGTGATTTTTATCCTAGTAAATGAACTGAATTTTAAGCGACGAATTTCACAAAGCAGATTTAAGGATGTAAAGTTTGTTTTCCAATTTGAAGCAAACCTTACTCTTCCAATAGTTCTTCAATCTCAGATTGCAAATATCTACCCGAATTAACCATTTCTGAAACCATCATCATTAGGATTTCTTTTTTTTCGCTTTCAGTACTTTTCATATTGTCAAGAATGAAGTCCATAATTTTCTGTTGCTTGTAATCTTGATTTTTCTTTGATTCATCTAATTCGGTTAATTCAGATAATTTTTCAAATTCAACCAATTCTATTCTGGAATTGGCAACAGCTCTCCATGAGTTGTTTTTAATCCTGGGTGTCCAAACTCCTCCAGCTGATTTTATTACTTCAAATAATGCAATTTTATCATTATTTAGATTTGTTCTTAAACTATCTACAAGTCTTTCTTGTTTTGGAATATTATCTTCTAAGCTTTGAACAGTTTCCTTTAATTCCTTGTTGATCGAATTAAATATTTGATCGAGATACTTTTTTTCCTTACGTGTTTCATTCCAATTATTAAT
>CALHKJ010000005.1 GCA_938033975.1 uncultured Saprospiraceae bacterium
GATGCAGTAAAAGCAATGAATATGTTCTTATTAGATAATATAAATGTCCCAATTCTTGGGGTGATAGAAAATATGTCTTGGTTTACACCTGCTGAATTACCAGATAATAGATACTTGCTTTTCGGTGAAGGAGGGGGTAAAAAATTGGCCAATCTAGCTAAAAGCAATCTCTTTGGTCAAGTTCCAATAATCATGTCAGCTAGAGAAGGTGCGGATAGTGGTAAACCAGCTGTTTTGGATGAGGGTCATGCTTTTCAAGAGATATTTAAAAGGATATCTAAAAAATTGGTTCAGCAAATTTCTGTGAGGAATGAGGTGCTTGGGCCAACAAGAATAGTCAGAACTAGTTAATTATCACCATATTTAGATATATTTGCATAAGATGTCATCAGAAGAAAAAAAAGCAATTAGTGAAAAAATCGAGCTAGCACTTGAAGAGGTTAGACCTCATCTTAAGGTGGATGGTGGTGATGTTGAGCTAGTTGATGTTACTGATGACCTCATTGTAAAAGTTAAATGGCTAGGAAACTGCCAACTTTGCTCTATGTCAACCATGACAATGAAAGCAGGTATCGAACAAGCCGTAAAACAGAAAATTCCCAACATAACTGCTGTCGAGGCAGTAAATGGAATCGGAATAGATGCATAAGGATAAACTCATTTCCCTTATTAAATCCAGAAAGTCATATCTATCTATAGGATTGGATACTGACCTAGAAAAAATCCCATCTTTTTTACTTGAAAGAGAAGATCCTCTTTTTGAGTTTAACAAAGCAATTATAGATCATACTCGAGAGCTTTGCGTCGCTTACAAACCAAACACGGCATTTTATGAATGTTATGGAGCTAAGGGGTGGCAATCGCTACAAAAGACAATCGATTATATTGGAGATGAACACTTCATCATCGCTGATGCAAAAAGAGGAGATATTGGCAATACGAGTACACGCTACGCAAAAGCCTTTTTTGAAGACATGAGAGCAAGTGCAGTTACCGTAGCACCTTATATGGGTGAGGACTCAGTCAGTCCGTTTCTTGGTTTCAAGGATAAGTGGGTAATCCTTCTTGCACTTACATCAAATAAAGGCTCACAAGATTTTCAAAATGAACTACTAACGAACGGAGATTCATTGTATCAAAAAGTGATTGAAAAATCAAGCGAGTGGGCTGATGAAAATCAATTGATGTATGTAGTAGGAGCAACTCATCCTGAACAGCTTGGAGAAATAAGGAGAATGGTTCCAAATCATTTTTTCTTAATACCAGGTGTAGGTGCTCAAGGAGGAGATCTCATAGCAGTCTCTAATCAAAGCATCAATCACGAATGCGGCATCTTGGTAAATTCTTCTAGAGGAATAATTTATGCTTCCCAAGGAGAAGATTTTGCAGCAGCAGCATATGTGAAAGCCAAAGATATGCAGCTGGTAATGAAAGATATTCTTACCCAAAATAAAATCATCTAGTATGAAATTATTGAGTCCCAGTTTTTTTAGTTTAGTATTTCTATGTTTGCTTAGTTCATGCAAAACAGTTGATATTACGGACAAAGATTTCTCCTTTGATGAGGATGCTCGTATGATTGAGGAAGTAATGAGAAAACAAGAAAAAGCCTGGTCTGAAGGAAATATCGAAGAATTCATGAAAGGCTATTGGAATTCTGATAAGCTTAGTTTTGGAGGTAGAAGAGGCTTTACTTATGGTTACGATCAAGTTATGAGTAATTATAAGAAAGGCTATCCTACCAAAGAAATTATGGGGATACTCACCTTTGATATCATAGATATAGTACCAGTAGCAGAAAAAGCAGCCTATGTCTTAGGGCAATACAGTTTAGAAGTAAAAGATGATGCCAATCCAACTGGATTTTTCACCTTGGTTTTCAGAAAGATAAATGGAGAATGGAAGATAGTTACTGACCACACTAGTGGTTAGCCATTAGCATTTTCTACAAACTCTGCAGATTCAATAGCTTCTATCCCTGGAAGTTTTTTGCCTTCTAGGAATTCCAACATAGCACCTCCTCCAGTAGAAACAAAACTCACTTCGTCTTCCAAACCAGCTTTGGTTATTGCAGCAACACTATCACCTCCACCAATCATGGTAAATGCACCAAGTTTTGTAGCGTCAGCAACAGTCTGAGCAATTGCATTTGTGCCTTTTGCAAAATTGCTGAATTCGAAAACGCCAACTGGTCCGTTCCAAAGAATCGTTTTTGAGTTCTTGATAATTTTTGAAAACTCAGCAACTGAGTCTGGTCCCACATCAAGTCCTTCCCATCCGTCAGGAATTTCATTGCTAGGTACTGTTCTCATTGCTGCATCGTTAGAAAATGAATCTGCAATGACATTGTCAGAAGGTAATATGATATCTACTCCTTGATCTTTGGCTTTGTCTAAAAGTTGTAAAGCCAATTCTAAATGCGAATCTTCAACTAGCGAATTTCCAATGTCACCACCTAAAGCTTTTGTGAATGTATAACTCATACCACCACCGATGATGATAAAGTTCACAAAATCAATAAGTCGTTCTATTAATTGAATTTTGTCAGAAACTTTTGCACCACCAAGAATCGCAGTCGCAGGTCTTTTGGGACTATCAAGTAACTTCTTAGCATTAGCAATTTCAGTTTCCATCAAGAGTCCAAGAGATCTGTTTTCAGGCTTGAAATACTTAGCAACTGTTGTTGTTGAAGCATGAGCTCTGTGGGCAGTTCCAAAAGCATCGTTGATGTAAATGTCCCCTAGCTTTGCAAGTTTAGCAGCCATTTCATCATCTCCTTTCTTTTCCCCTTTGTGAAATCTTGTGTTTTCCAATAATAAGATTTCTCCTTCTTGTAGAGCCAATGCTTTATCAAAAGCTTCAGGACCAATACAGTCATCAGCAAAGTGTACCTTGGCACCAGATAGTTTAGCTAGATGATCAACCACATGGGCAAGACTAAACTTTGCTATGTTGATTGAGCCATCCTCGTTGAGCTTCTTTAATGGTCGCCCAAGGTGAGACATTAAGATTACTGAAGCTCCATTGTCCAAAAGCTTTTTAATAGTAGGCAGTGCCTTACGGATTCTAGTATCATCTGTAATAGCACGATTTGAATCCAATGGAACATTAAAGTCCACTCTAACCAAAACCTTTTTTCCTGAAACTTCAGTAATCATTTTAATGTATTTATTCTGTTTGTATTATTAAACTTTTTTACAAAGATCAGCTAGTCTTGCTGAGAAACCTGCTTCGTTATCATACCAAGAAACAATCTTAATCAAGTTTCCAAGTTTTTGAGTTAGACTTGCGTCAAATATGCTTGAGTGTGAGTTTCTAACAATATCAGATGAAACAATTGGATCCTCTGTATATTCTAACACTCCCTTTAATTGCTTGTTTGCATACTTTTTGAAAGTTGCGTTTACTTTTTCAACAGAAACATCTTTAGCTGTCTCAATTGTCAACTCAACCAATGAACC
>CALHKJ010000006.1 GCA_938033975.1 uncultured Saprospiraceae bacterium
GGGAGCGATTGCTTTAAGAAAAATTAAGAGGAGAGCAAATGGAGATAAGTCAAATAGAGGTTTAGCATTAGGGGGATTGATAAGCGGAATCGTTATTAGCTTTTTGACCTTAGTCATACTTGTCCTTCTACTATCTATAGGTTGGTGGTAATTCTTCTCTAAAAAACAAAAAAGGCCCTCAAAATTGAGAGCCTTTTTTATTTGGACGAATTCTATTTTTCTATTCACAATCTACAGTGGTAGTTGTTATCACCTCTACATTACCAGATGTTTGAGTAATGGTAGATTCTGTATCTTTTATTTCATCCAAAGCATCTCCACAGAATTCTTGATTTGTGTTCAATGTTTGTGTTGCTATGACAACCCCATCCTCAATAATTTCTTGAGTTATAGTGCAAACCTCACAAGTTTCGCCACATGAGCTTAGCATAAATCCAAGAAAACACAACGGAAGTAAAAATCTAAAATGTTTCATATTATTTTTTTTTAAACACATTAACAAAATATTACATGTGAAGATACATAAAATGCACCAATGCCTTATTATTAGGCTGTAAGTGATTGACAATATTGCCCCATTAAATCAGCTGTTAGATTAAAAATAAGCCCATTTCAATGCCTTATTGAGCAATATAGCTCAATGAATAGGTCTGATTCTTATCAATTTCTTCAATTATCAGTGATTTGAAAAAATAATTTATAAATGTGTCCCCCCTTTTAGAATCAGCTTCGTCATGCTAGTGAAAATCATATTTATCACTTAAAATCAATTCAAATGCTACCCAACATTTTAGTACTAATAGGAGCTTCTTTTGTCCCAATGATTCTGGGATACATTTGGTTTCATCCAAATGTTTTTGGAGGAGATACATGGTATGATCTTGCCAAGCTTATTGGAAATGACAGATCAGATGTTAGTACAATTAAATTACTATCCACTATGCTTTTAAACTTTTTGATAGCCTTTGGGCTGTATAACTTGGTATTTCATCAGTTCGCTCTATTCAGTATCGTAGGAGGAGAAATTGAGTTATTAAAAACAGGAACAGCCGAGGCTTTTCTTCAAGAATATGGCAACAACTTCCGAAGCTTTAAACATGGTGTCTTCCATGGCATTATGCCAGCAACACTCATGTTTGTTGTACCTATCCTTGGGTATGTAACAATTTTCGAAAAGAAAAGCTTCAAATACTTTTTAGTCTATTTAGGCTATTGGGCAATTTCACTTTCAATAATGGGAGGAATTCTTTGCCAATGGGGACCTACCCCACTTTAATTAATTCAAAAACTTTATTTTGTAACATAAAAATTATTTAGAATGAAAGATTACATGATTATTTTCCTTGGAGCTGATTATCAAAAAATGGGATTATCTCCAGAACAAATGCAAGAGAGAATGGGCAAATGGTTTGCTTGGAATACTAAAATGAGAGAACAAGGTGTTGTCAAAAATGGCGAAGCTTTAGCTCCTGGAGGCAAAAGGATTTCAGGTGAAAACCGCACCGTGACTGATGGACCTTTTGTAGAAAGCAAGGAAGTGATTGGTGGCTATTATATTATTCATGCTGAAGATTACGATGGAGCCATTAAAATTTGTGATGACTTCCCAGACTATGATCTTGGAGGAATTGTAGAAGTAAGAGAAGTACTTACATTTGACCAATAATGGAAAAACAACTAGTAGACCATCTTTTCAGACATCAGTTTGGAAAGATGGTCTCCATTTTAGTTAGAATATTTGGGGTTCAACATTTAGAAACTATTGAAGATGCTGTACAAGATACTTTCATTACAGCCTTAAAAACTTGGAAAAATCAAATTCCTGACAACCCAGAAGCTTGGCTCACTGCTGCTGCTAAAAATAGAGTCTTGGATTTATTTAGAAAAATTAATGCAGAATCAAATAGAGCAATCAATTTTCAAAGTGGACCATCAAGTATTGGAATATCTGAAATGTTTCTAGATCATCAAATAGAAGACAGTCAATTAAGGATGATTTTCACAGCTTGCCATCCTGCTCTAAATGCAAAAGATCAAATAGCTTTTTCACTCAAAACAATTTCTGGATTTAGTGCAAAAGAAATAGCTACAGCCTTGCTTACCCCTCTAGATACCGTTAAAAAAAGATTACAAAGGGCAAGAAAAACCATTATCACTAATGATTATAAATTTGAAATACCCGAAGGCCAAGATTTAGTACAAAGACTAGATCGTGTCATGGAAGTGATCTATTTAATTTTTAATGAGGGCTTCCAGTCGAATAAAAAAGAAATTCTTTTACGCAAAGAACTTTGTGGTGAGGCCTTGCGCCTTTGCTCAATGTTATTGGGTAAAGAGAAACTCAGATCAACCAAACTGTATGCATTATTTGCTCTTCTTTGTTTTCACTCTGCAAGATTGGACAGTAAGGTATCAGAGGATAATGAAATTATTCCAATACAATTCCAGAATAGAAAAAATTGGAATATGCAATATATTTTTTTGGGCAATGACGCTATGAATAAGGCAGTTGAGAATAACACGCTCTTCACCAGTTACCATTTTGAAGCTGCCATCGCGAGCGAGCATTTGAGAGCCTCTAGTTTTGAAACAACTGACTGGAAAATCATTTTGAAATGGTATAATGAATTGTATAAAATACAAAACTCTGACAGCACACTTTTAAACATCGCAATTGTTCATTTACAGCTTGCTCAATTTGCGGAAGCAAAAGAAACTTTGAATCAAATAAAAGAAAATGACCTTGCTCAGAGAAGTTATCTCTACTATGCAACCCTGGCCGAATACCATCATCTAACTTCCGAAAAAGATTTAGCTCTAAAAAATATTCAGAAGGCAATTGAAATGGTTTCTAATGATTCTGAGAAAAAATATTTCGAATCAAAGAAGAATGAGTATTTAGCGCATTCAGACTAGGCCGTTAGCATAGAAGCTAGGTTAAAATCAGATTCTACCAATTCTTCTTGATGATCAATTTGGAGATTTCTACTGATATTAAATTTCACAATTGAACCACCTTCTTCGTTATCTTCAATCCAAATATTTCCATTATGTCTCTGTATAATTTCGCGACACATTGAAAGCCCAATACCTGTGCCTTCAGAATTGAGACTTGGGTCTAATTGATTGAATATTAAGAAAACCGATTTCTTGTATTTATCATCAATTCCAATCCCATTGTCTTTTACTTCAAAGTAATAGTGCTCTTTTGTGCGTCGACCATAGATAGT
>CALHKJ010000007.1 GCA_938033975.1 uncultured Saprospiraceae bacterium
CCTGCAGGAAGTACTACATAACCTCCTTCTGGTGCATTGTTTAAAAATCCACCAGGGTACTTAATATCTACTTGGAAGTCTCCTCCTCCGCAATCATCAATAATACTAGTTGGTGGAGGAAGGAAAACATTCCTTTCACAAGAATCACCTGAAGTTGTAAGAACAACATTGTCTCCACAAGTTACTCGAGGTGCTTCTACATCCTGAATTTCAATCGTTTGTAGATAAGTTTCTACAACGCCTAATCCACAGTGTGCTTCATAAACAGTCCATGTTCTCATGTACTTTCTCACACAACCTTCAGGAGCAATTACCAATGTTTCAAAGTCTATTCCCACATTACAGTAATAGTCAGGGAATGGATATAATGGCTCATCCCAATATGTAGGGACTCCAGCAAAATCAATGGAAGGTGTTCCGTCTTCTCCGTAGATCACTTCGGAACACTCCAATGCAGTACCACTCATTACCGTATAGCTTGGCGGAGGCACTATTTGTGAGAAATCAAATCTCTCAACTAATATTGTTTGAGAACAAGGTTCTGAAACATTTCCATATGAATCAGTCGCTTGATAAGATCTTTCGATTCGCTTTACATAATCATCATCACAATTATAAGGAGTAACTGTTTCTGACAACATTACTACATCCACTACTGTACCACAATTATCTGTAGCAATTGGCATATAACTTTCCATTGCATGACATGGCACTGTAATATCGCCACATTGAATTTCAGGTGGCATTTTATCTTCTACATAGATGTTTGACCAGCAAGAATTTCCTGAACATGCATCAATTAATTTCACAATTAGATTTTCTCCAATATGCTCAACTGTAATGGTATTATTTACTATAGGATTCATTACTGCATCAAATAACATCACACCATAAGAAGCATTAGGATCCATAGTTCCCGCATGAATCATTGATGGTGTAACAGTAACAGCACAATCACTATCCATTGAAATATTTAAATCGCCAATACACGCAATTGGACCGGCAGCTCCTCCAATATTCACACCAATAGTTTTTGGCTGAATACAAGTTCCCGTTCCGCAATCAACCGCAACAGTTATAGATCCTGGTGTTGTTGTCCATTCGTAAGTTACTAGGGCATCTGTCGATGTCGTCCCATCAGGTAAGGTCCATAAAACACTGCATCCATCTGCAAGGTCAACACTGTAAGTTCGTGTTGTTCCTCCACATGCAGAATACAAGCTTTCACCTTCATCTGTTGTAATGATAGGATCTTCATATGAACAAGCCTCTCCAATATGTTGGACAAAATTTCCTACATCATTTGCAAGTCTTATCTCAAAACCAAGGTCTTCGACATGAATACCTGCTAAAGTATACTCACTGTATCCACCAGCAATTGTGGTCTCTACTAAAGTAACACCATGAGGACCAGTTAAGAAAGGTGTTGGTTGACTAGGTGGCGCAGGACTTGCACTATCATACAAACCATTAACATAATCTATATACCAAGTTTGACCAGATTTTGCAATTACAGTTAAAACCTCTCCAAATTGGCCATTTGAACTGGTCGTTGCATTTCCTAAGCAATAGCATGGATCTCCTGCTTCAAAATCAACAACAAATACTCTAGCTGGATCAGAATCATCTTCATCCCTTTCTCCAGTATCCATTATTTCATCATCTTCATCCGTATTTGGTCTACCTCCTGCATCGTTATCTAGAATTCCATCTGGACTAGAATCGCAATCGTATTCTGCAACATTAGCTCCTGACATATCAGTGGCAGCCATAATTTCAGCATAGTTATCAAATGCTATTCTACCTGTCTCTTGAGAAATTTTAGCAATAATTGAAGTGGAAATTTGATTACCTGGCTTCAATCCACCAGGTACAACCACTGTTTGATATGCTTTTTTTGTAGCAGCATCAAATTCCCAGTTAGAATCAATAATTTCTAAACCATCAGGAACATAATCAACCAATAAAATATTATCTACAGTAACCTCTCCTTGGTTATAAACCGTAATAGAAAAGTTGATTTCTTCACCTCTCTTTATTGATTCACTATTTGTCTTTTTGGTTAAAGCCAAATCAACTTTCAAGCCATTAATTTCTGCTATATCATGATCATCTTCATCAATCAACCCGTTATCAGAAATCTCATTATCAACTAATAGATCATTATCTGGATCAATATCTGCAATAGAATCTAAGTCTCGGTCATTACCTGTTTCAGACCTTACATCTATAACTTCTGCTATATTTATTTGAGCTTCTTGTGTGCTAAATTCTCCTACTAAGAAAGTTGCTTGAATTACTTTGGTCTGTCCTACAACTAAACCGCTATCATCTCTAAATGAGATCACCCCTGGTCTTTCTATAACCCATCCGTTCTGACTTGGTGCCACCAAGAAGGTTAGACTTGAAGGGAAGTAATCATTGATAATAAAGTAATCAATAGCAACATTTCCTTGGTTGATCACAGAAATATTAAAAGTAACTTGCTCACCCGGAATATATGGTCTGTTTTCTACTAGAACTTTTCTTAATGCAATATCTACAACTTCAATTAAGGCAACATCATGATCATCCTCATCTCTAGTGCCATCATCAAATATTTCGTCATCAGTTGATCCGTTTGCAACTGCTCCTGTATCATTTGCCATATCATCATCCGCATTAGAATCAATATCTGAATTTTCAATTCCAAATTGATCAACCGTATGTGAAATTTCCGCAAAGTTTGAAAGTTGACTAAAATCTCTACCTACTAAGGTCAAAAT
>CALHKJ010000008.1 GCA_938033975.1 uncultured Saprospiraceae bacterium
GGTCTGTCCAGGTTGTGTAACCTTCGAAAATACTGGTTTCATCTCTTGCGGTTTGTGTTGGATCAAAACTAAGTGAGTTGCCAATCGCTCCTCTGTTGGCAAATTTATTTTCTGACCATATTCCTTTAAAGCCTAGATTAACCTGCAAGGAATTATTTAGAAAACCAGGATTGACATTTATTCCAAGAGAATTTCTTGAGTAATTATCAGTTTTCAAAACTCCGTCCTTATTTACATGACCAAGACTTAATCTGTAAGGAAATGCTTTTAAGCCACCAGATAGATTGATGTTATGTTCTTGTCCAAATGCTCTTTGGTAAATCTCATCTTGCCAATCTGTCTCTGTATTACCTAAAACATTTGCCTCATCAGATTCTGCGCCAAAACGTTCTGTGATTAAGGCTCTATATTCAGTAGCATCTAAAACATCTACCTTATTTGAAATTTTTCCAAAACTTACATTTCCGTTATATCCAACATTAAGCTTTTCAGAAGTCTTACCTTTCTTAGTTGTGATTATGATTACGCCACCAGCTGCTCTATTGCCATAAATGGCAGTTGCAGATGCATCTTTTAATACTGTGAATGATTCAACATCATTGGGGTTGATTAAATCTAATGGATTTCTATTTCCTGCAATTCCACCATTATCCAAAGGGACTCCATCAACAACAATCAATGGATCATTAGAAGCATTTAATGAAGACTCTCCTCTAATTCTAATTTTTGATCCTCCTCCAGGGTCACCGGAAGTGGTTATGGCTACTCCTGCGACTTTGCCTGCAATCAATTCTTGTGGCCCAGTCAATGCACCTTTATTAAAATCTTTGGAACTTACAGATTGAATAGAGCCAGTCGCATCTTCTCTTTTGATGGAACCATAGCCAATTACCACAACTTCATCTAGTAGTTCTCCATAGCTTAATTTGATATTAAAATCATTTCTATTTGCTATTGAGATTTCTTGAGTTTGATAGCCTGTATAACTTATAATAAGTGAACCTTCTTCATTAGGAACAGTTAATTGGAAGTTTCCATCGAGATCAGTGGTAGTTCCAACATCACTTGCTGAGTGTTGAACTGTTGCGCCTATGAGGGCTTCACTAGAATTGGAGTCACTTATATTGCCAGTAATTGATTTTTGTCCAAAGCTTATTCCGCAAAGGAGTAAAAGAAATAACTGTAATAGAACATAATTTGGTTTGCTTGGTAAGTTTATCATATTGGTTGGTTGAGTATAATTAGCTTTTTGAGCTATTCGTAAAAATAGGAAATTGTGTATTATATTGTGGAAGCCAATACGAAAACAAATTTGAATTTTTTATAACTACAAACCTTAAACATGTTAAGAAATTTACTATTCACAATGTTGAGTTTATTTATCTTTTCTTTTGGAGCAAATGCGCAAATGTCCGTTGGGATTATTGGGTCTGCAACACCAGGAGGATGGGATGAAGACACCGACATGACACTTGTCAATGAGATGGACAGTATTTGGTCCATTGATATTACCCTTTTTGATGGAGCTGTGAAATTCAGAGCTGATGATGATTGGGCTATAAACTGGGGATCAGCGGATTTTCCAATGGGAGTTGGTGAGCAAGATGGAGCTGATATTCCTGTATTCGCTGGTGATTATACAGTTACCTTAAATACCAAAACAGGAGAATATAACTTTGATGTTGATTCTGATATTGGAATCATTGGAGATGCAACACCAGGAGGATGGGATGCAGATACAGACATGTTCAAAGATCAAATGGATCCAAATAAGTTCTTCATTATGATGGACTTAGTGCCAGGAGGAGCAAAATTTAGAAAAGATGATGACTGGGTAGTTAACTGGGGTGCTCTTGATTTTCCATCTGGAGTAGCAGTACAGGATGGAGATAATATTCCAGTATCTGATGCCTCTCCTTATTTCATCACTTTTGACACTTTATCTGGTGAATACAACTTTGAGTCTATGCTGACTTATGAAACAGTTGGAATCATCGGAGATGCAACACCAGGAGGCTGGGATGCGGATACTGATATGACAAAGAGTGATGCAGATCCAAATGTTTGGACAATTACTATGACCTTACTTGATGGAGCTGTAAAGTTTAGAGCAGATGACGCTTGGGATGTAAACTGGGGAGGACCTGATTTCCCAACAGGTACAGCAACTTTAGCAGGTGAAGATATTCCTGTAACTGCGGGTGATTATTTTATCACTTTTAATTCAGAAACTGGTGATTATGATTTCAGACCAATAGTCGAGTATGCAACAGTAGGTATTATCGGAGATGCAACTGCTGGAGGCTGGGATGCAGATACTGATATGGATAAAGATGCGGAGAACGTACATCTTTGGACTACAAGAATAATTCTTACCGATGGAGAAGCTAAGTTCAGAGCTGAAGATGATTGGGCAGTAAACTGGGGTTCAGGAGATTTTCCTTCAGGAGTTGGCGTACAAGATGGAGCCAACATTCCAATCACAGCTGGTGAATATTTAGTTTCGTTTAACTCACTTTCTGGTGAATACACATTTACTGAAATTGTAGAATATGGAACAGTTGGTATTATCGGAGTTTCTGGTCCTTTCGGAGATTGGGAAAATGATACCGCACTTAATAAGTCTGCTGAAGACTTCAATATTTGGACAATGGGTAGTGTAGACTTAGTTGATTTCAATCCAGATGCAGATGGTGGAATTAAGTTTAGGGCAGAAAATGATTGGGCAGTCAATTGGGGTGCAGCAGAATTCCCAACTGGTCTTGCAACGCAGGATGGACCAAACATTGAGCCTGTAGCAGGATCATACAGTGTATGGTTTAATTCTTCGACAGGCGAATATATTTTTGGCGAACCAGTTTCTACTCAAGAAATAGTAAATCCTCTTGAGATTAAGTTGTTCCCGAATCCAGCTTCCAATACATTGAACATCGAATTAAGCTCAACTAAATTGGAAGGGCAGGTGACAATGAAAGTTATAGATATGACTGGAAAAGTAATCCACACAATTTCACAAGATGGATCAACGCTGAATTCAGTAAATATTTCAGGCCTTCCAAATGGTCAGTATATGTTGAATATTCAAAACGAAAAGTATATTATTGGAAAGAGATTTTCAGTATTTAGATAATTAGTTATTATCCATAATAAAAGAGGACTAGCATTTTTGCTAGTCCTTTTTTTATGCTCCTCCCTGAATTTACTACTCCGCCAACTAGTGGCTTGAAATTCTTCCTCCGCCGGCTGGCTGACGGAAGTTTAAATCCTGAACGACCTTGTGGCTAGAGAATGTATTGTGGGTTCACTGAAGAAAAGTATCAGTTTATGAAAACGGTTGTTTTTATTAAATGAGCTTCCGCTCCGCCAAAGGGCGGAGGGAAGATTATAAATTATCTTTTGACTTCAGGAGAAAGATAATATTAGAATCAGGGAGGAAGAATAAGAGAAGCTCTTAGCTTTTGTAAAAAGCGCTCTATTTGTCTTCGGTGTCTCAATATA
>CALHKJ010000009.1 GCA_938033975.1 uncultured Saprospiraceae bacterium
GCCCCTGTAGGGCTTGGTTTACTGCAGAATGAATTTATAGGATGAGCTGCAGAGGTGACAACAATAATTGTTTTATCTCACCCCTTCAGGGCTTAGATTTTTTAATTCCTTCACATGGGGTTGCACCCATGCTTGGTTGGGTCGCCCCTTCAGGGCTTTATCCTTATCCTAATATTAACGGCCCAAACCAGAGAGCACTAAATGGGTGGTCTATATCAGCCCACTGTGTAATCCCATGCTATCATTACAAAAACCTATGAGCCCTGAAGGGGCGGCATAAAATAATCCAGCCAAAGGTCTCCTGACCGTCTCATGATCTCTTGGCTCTATTCTCCTGACCACAATCAATGCCCGAGCGTTGAAATTTCACTCATTTATGATGCAAGTCATTACCCATTCTGTTGTAATTGTTTACTGCTAGATGCTTCCTATATTTTCAAGCACCACACTTAGTACTGTTAAAATATAAGTGAAATCTAACGTATTAAAACATAATTTAATACGACGGATTTAGTCACTCGTTTGACGGATATAGTCTGCTTTTGGATGAAAATTGACGGATAATACGAGGTTTTTGACGGTTTTAAGCACACAAAAACTGCTATAATTACATCGGAAACAAGAGTAAAAAACTACATGATGATCTACTCGGAGATCATGAAATAATATTACTAATTGTTTTCTGCCCGTAGCTAACCCTACAAAAAACCTTTTGAATAACAATTTAAACAACCAAAGATGAAACAGTTTAGAATCTTCCCTTATCCCACCTAAAGTTTATACAACTGATAGCCTTCACTTCTATTACTACTATTTTATTAGTAGGGTTATCTCTGTATAAATTTCACTCCAATTATTGGAATACACAAAAGTTAAGAGCAACTCTTGACCTAGTACCTCTATGCACCTATGTGACATGGAACGAGTTTACCTACAATCATGAGAATGGACAACTCTACTACCGTAATTGGCACAACTGATATCCTAGATGGAATATCGATTAGCCTCGAAAAACAAATCTAAAATTTTTAACCTCAAAACAATTGTCATGAGACAGTTATTTAATACTCGAAAAAAAACAAAAATATTGAAACATTTAAACTCCACATTACCAATTTTTTCATTCCTAGTTGCTAGCTTAATGCTGGGAACTATGGACATATCAGCCCAATGTGAGCCAGATACATCACCTCCCCCTAGCAGTGATATCTCACTAGTTGGAGATGCTACACCAGTAATCAGTAATTGCCCAGGTGATATCACTATTTTCAGTGAATCAGGTGAATGCGGTGCAACTGTAGTATATGGTCCAGTGACTGCTTCTGACAATTGTGATGAAGTAACATTGTTCTCGCCAACGGGAGTTAATATTAAAGGTGGATATTTTGAAATTGGTTTGACAGAAGTTGAATATGTAGCAATTGATGGAAACGGTCTTGAAACTTCATGCAGCTTTACTGTTGAGGTGATCAATTCAGAAGTGGCAACAATCGTATGTCCTCCATCATTAACTTTAGATTCAGATAGAAAAATTTGTGGTTTGGAAGATGTAGATTTAGGAATAGCAATTGCTCAAGATCTATGTCAATCATATGAAGTCACGAATGATGCACCAGAATACTATCCATTGGGTACAACTATTGTAACTTGGACAGCATTTGATTCGCAAGGCAATGAAATATCTTGTGAGCAAGAGGTGACTATTTTGGAAGGACAATGTGGCGAAGATGAATGCCAATCATTTGGAATAAACACCGATGATGCTTGGATCCAAAGAGTTATTTGCAGACAGTTAACTGATGTAACTCCGGACAATAACTTGATAAGTAATACAGGTAACAATGGTGGATACTTACAAGTTGGAGGCATGGGAATGCATGTTATTCCAGGGTCAACAAATATTATAAAAGTTGTACCAGGATTTTCTTCTGGTAGTCAATTAGTTTATTGGAGAATTTGGATTGACTACAACCACGATGAAGAATTTTCTGCTTCTGAAATAATATTCCAAAAGACTTCATCAACTCAACAAAACCAAACATTCACAATTCCAATGGATGCAGAACTAGGAGCTGCTGAAATGAGAATCGCAATGAGTCTTGACGGATATCCAGAACCATGTGAAATATTCCAATATGGAGAAGTTGAAGATTACAAGATCAATATTTATGATCCTATTAATGCATTTGCAACAGCAACGGATTCTGATGAGAGTGCAATTGAAACAGAGATTAATATTGATGCGGAAGAAAGGGAAGTAATCCAAGACTTTAATGTAAGCCTCTACCCTAACCCATCGCATATTGAAACATTTCTAAAAATTGATTCCAAGGGGGCTATCGATTTAGAAATGAGAATTTATGACCATCTAGGAAGATTGGTTGTTGACCAACAGCCGATTACCGATGTATTGACCAGCATTGATGTTTCGACATTAACGCCTGGAAAATACTTCTTGAAGTTGACTGGAAATCAAGAAACAATTGTAAAGAACTTCATTGTTCTATCCAATTGACAATAATTTCTAGTACCTAAACTGTTAGGCCTGGACTTTTTCACAAGTCCAGGCCTTTTTATTATTAATAATTGTACTTATTAAATTACATTTAAAAACAAGAATAAATCAGTCTACAAAAATTCACTTCGTAATATCCTGGCTCAACTTTTTTATTACTTCTTCTTGGATACTTTTAAACAAAGACTTTTCAGCTTTGATCCCATCTAATGAATTTGCTGGATAATGGCTGTGTTCTGCATATGATTGAGCATATAATTCAAAACGTTGTCTAGCGATATAGTTTTTCATTGATATGGTCTCACGATGTATCCTAAGAGCTGGAATATGGATAGCTGCATGAGCTACAATAGACTCTCCAGGTAAGGTTTCAGCAAGCACAATCCCTTCGTAATTGATAACTTTTGAACCACCATCTGTACTGGACTCTAGTATTCCAATATCTTTAATTCCAGCAGAGTTTGCGCTCACTACATAGCACATATTTTCAATGGCACGTGCTTGTTTGGCAATGTTCTTTTTTGTCAGTGTTGGACTTCCTATCTCTGAAGAAGAATGCAGAAATACTTCTGCACCTCTCATCATCAGGCATCGTGCCACTTCTGGATACAGTATTTCCTCAGAGGCAATGCAAGCAAGTTTTCCTAGTGGCGTATCTACTACAGGAAATAAACTTTCATAACCATAGACTTCAATATATTTATTTAGGACATCATGTGGTGTAGGAGAATACATCGAATTTAGTCGCCGATAATTCAATATCATCTCACCTTTATCATTCATGATAAAACTTGATTGAAAAAACAAGTCTTGAAATTTTTCATCTATCTCATAATAGTTGCCGGAAAAGTAAACTTGATTTTTTCTACAGATGTCAGCTATCTTATCAAAGATTGGGTCATCTTTGGTGATGCATGCTTTCTCTCTCCATTCTTGGATTGATTCTCTAGCAGGATAACTTGTCATAAAATATTCAGGTACTACTACAAGTTTAAGATGATCACCTAAAAACTTTTTTGCAGAAAAAATTTGGATGTTAAGTTGATCCAGACCAACCATCATTGATTCTAATACTTTCTCTCTGGAATCAAATTTGTTGACTGCCTGACATTTGACCTGCATAGCTAAGGCCGTATAAAATGGAATTACCTTCACAATTAACCATTTAGGTTTAGAATATTCTGCGTCACTTTTCTAAGATAAATATCAAAGTCTTGCTTTTCATTTTTGTTCAATCCGTTCAACATAAGTTTGTTGGAAACTAAACGTTCGGGCTGCATTTTCTTTATCAGATCTTCACCTTTTTTAGAAAGTGACAAACGTTTTTTTCTTCGGTCATCTTTGTCTTCC
>CALHKJ010000010.1 GCA_938033975.1 uncultured Saprospiraceae bacterium
TTAAAGAGTACTTCAGAATCAGAACTTGTTGAGTTTGTAGACACAATTGTAAACTTCAAGATTGACCATGGACAATTAGAGGATTCTAATTTGAGCTTTGAAGAATTGAAGAAAGCAACTGATGTAATGAAATCAATGTTGAAGAGTATCTATCACGTAAGAATAGAATATCCAGAAGACAAGGCCTAAACTTTAGGAACATTGATATGTAAATAGGGGCAATGCTTACATTTACTCCCACAACATTCACCTCTATTTAAATGAAATGCTTCGGTAAAAACCATTAGCCCTTTGTCAAAATAATAATCTTGACCTAAAACTAATTTTGGCTTAGGCTCTGACTGCTTGTGTTTGATAATATCTTGAATTTATCGCATCATAGATTCCAAAAATTGCAAAGGTAAATACCAAGTTTCCAATTAGGGAATTTAATAGAAATGGTAAAGCTGCAACATAGCATGCAACTGCACCCGATGCTGTCATTGGATAAGGAGTCATTGGGTCAAGAAATGATCCAAAGTTTGACAGTAGCCAAAAAACAAGTGTTGCAGAAATGGCACCGAATAACAGTTTGGTATTGGTTCTATTTTTTAGAAGGTAAAATCCAATCAAGGCTGTTGCTGCAAATCCTAAATAAACCCAAGTCATGTAAGAACTCCAAAATACCAATCCTTCGTGGTTTGCAAAGTAAACTCTATTAACTGTATTATTTATGGCAAAATCACTAATGAACATGATGACTAGTGGAAGCAACATAGCAAGAAATCTTGAACTCAAAATTGCACCTGCAAACAAACTTGCAGCAGCTACTGCTGTAACATTTGGTGGATGAGGCAAAAACCTAGATACAATCCCTATTGTTACCAGAGAAACTAGCAGGGTAATTTGTTTATTATTCAGATGCTTCATGCCTTTATTTTTGCCAAATTTACAACTTTATAGATAATAATAAAATCGAAGGTTTGATCGATATAAAAAACACGATAGAGCTAGCTAAATTGGCTAATATTAATGAAATACACCAGATTTTCATTGATGTAACCAAAGGCTTACGTTCCATGGGAGTAAATCAATGGGATTTTAGCTATCCCAATAAAGAAATTATCACCGATGATATAAAGTCAAAATCATGCTATATAATAAAAATTAAAGAGCAAATTGCCGCTGTTGTAAGCCTAAATGAAGATCAGGATGTGCAGTACAAAAATGTTAATTGGAAGGCTGCGGAATCAGGAATTTGGGTTATTCACAGACTTGCTGTCAATCCTACGTTTCAAAATAAAGGAATAGCTAGTAAATTATGCGCTTATTTAGAAGAATTGGTTAAAGCCGAAAACGGTAAAGCGATTCGTCTGGATGCATATTCTGAAAATCCTTACAGCAACAAGATGTACCTAAAATTAGGATACAAGCTCATGAACGAATACTTATATTTTCACAACAATCCTATTCCTTTCAATGCCTATGAAAAAATACTTTAGAATTGGATTTTTATTTACACTGTGTTGAATGTTTAGCTCCTATTGTCAGTATCTTCGCCAAGCTTAAAGAAATTCATGTTTTTTAAAAATTCTCAAAAAGGTTCTAACCATTGGTACTTATATGTAGCCATGCTGATAGCGATATTTTTTGCTACTCAGCTTGGATCATTAGCAAGTCTCATACCAATGTATTCAGCTGTGAATAATAATCCTAGTTTAGGAGAAGCAGATATTGACAACTTTTTTCGAAATCCGGATTTTTCAATATTTGGAATCGATCCGAATATGGGATTTCTTCTTTTGCTTTTACCTTTTGTATTTGGTTTTATTGTTTTCTATTATGCCTTTCCTTTGTTGCATAAAAGAAAATTTAGTTCACTGATCAGTGGAACAGAAAAAGTTGATTGGTCGAGAATTCTCTTTGGCTTCTTAATTTGGATGTTTCTAAGCAGCTTGATGGAATTTAGCTATTATCTACAGAATCCAGATATATTTTCATTTCAGTTCAACTTATCAAAGTTTCTTCCGTTACTTCTATTGTCGTTATTGATACTACCAATACAAACTAGTCTTGAAGAATTTGTATTTAGATCTTACCTTTTGCAAGGAATTGTAAATATGGATCTAGGAATGAGTCGGTCTACCAAGATAATATTGGGATGGTTGATAACTTCCCTTTTGTTTGGGATGATACACATGGCAAATCCAGAAGTACAGAGCTATGGAATTGTTCCAATGATGCTTTATTATATAGGAGCAGGATTTTTTCTAGCGCTTATTACAATTTGGGATAATAGATTGGAACTTGCATTAGGAGTCCATGCTGCAACTAATTTTATTTCAGCAGTTTTTGTTGGTTATGAAGGAGCAGCCATTCAAACGGAATCTTTATTTAAAATTTCTGAACTAAATGTGTGGTTTGCTGCAATTGGTTTTTATGTTATTGCATTCATATTTACAATCATTTGTAAAAGAAAGTATGGATGGACAAAATTCATTAAGACCCAAATGTATACATGAATAAAATTTTATGAAAAAGAATTTAGTACTGTTGCTTTTATTGTTGCTTATCGGAGTTGTTACCTATGTAGGGTATACATCACGCTCAAGTACCAATAGTAGTTCGATTGATGTATCAGATAGAGAATTTGCAATTGAAAATATTGAAGATGTCTATCGTATCAAATTGACTCGTCGATCGGGAAGAGTTGTAGATATGAAGCGCAAAGGTAATGATTGGTTTGTGGGAGCAAATGAAAAAAAGGTTAGTGCCAATGTGATGTCTAATCTAAAGAGTGTTATGAAAAATATCCAAATTAAATTTATTCCTCCAGCAAAGTATAATAAAAAAATAATCAATGAAATAAATCGAATAGGGACTCAAGTTGATGTATATGACAATAGAGACAACTTGATGAAAAGTTATTTTGTTGGGGGTAATGTCCCAGATGGTGGAACCTACTTTATAATGCAAGGCAAGACACAGCCATATGTTATGGAAAGGAAAGTTGGATATGGTGGCGTAAGAGATATGTTTATCTACCTTGAAGAAGAAATTTATGATAAAGCAATTTGGGAGATTAATACAAGCAAGATAACAAGTGTTACAGTCGACTATCCAAAGGACAAGCAACAATCATTTAAAATTCAAAAAACCGAAGAAGGCTATTTAATAGATCCATTGCATTCGACTACAAGGCGGATTCCTACGATTGCTAATCAAAATGCTATCAAAGCTTATGTCGAGGGATTTGATGTCATTTATTCTGAATCAAATGAAAACGACAACAAGCTATTCAGTCAATTAAAAGATTTGATTCCTTTTGCAAAAATGAGTTTTGAATTAGAAGATGGTACCTCTAAAGCCATTGAATTGTATCCAGTAAATCAATTTCTAGACGAGCATGAAGATATGCCGGCTTTAGAAAAGGCAAATCTGTTATATTTAGAACGCTTCTTCGTAATCACAGATTGGGGGGAATTATATGCTGCTCAAAAACGTTTAATTTTAAAATTATTCCGAGGATATTCTTACTTTCATAACCAATGAAGCAGTTAGTTAAAATCGTATTATTTCTTGTTGTGGTTCTTTCCATCCAGTTGGTATCACCTGATTGGGGATTCTATGGACATAGAAAAATAAATAGATTAGCTGTCTTCACCTTGGATAAAGATCTTTTTCCGTTTTATAAATATCATATTGAATATTTAACCGCACATGCTGTTGATCCTGACAAAAGAAGATATGCGACAAAGCATGAAGCAGTCAGGCATTATATTGATGTTGATCATTGGGGAGATAAACCTTTTGAAACGGTTCCTAGAGAATATGCTCATGCTTTTTTCAAAGAGGCAAGTTTCTACTCAATCAATTCAAATTTAGATACTACAAGTCTAAGTTTTGGACATTATGTCAATGAAAACTTTATAAAATCCTTTGAGGCTGATAGCCTTAAAACTTTATTCTATAAATATGTGGATAGAGCCCGTTATGAGGATGAAATTATCATTGATTGCAATTCTTTAGGGGACTTCATAGTTACACCTGAAGACTGTGACAAGATATTGATTGTTGATAATTTTTCAGGTTATGGTATTCTTCCATATTTCTTACCAAGATATTACAGCAAGTTGGTGAGCGCATTTGAGAAGAAAGATTCGAAAAGAATCCTACAACTCTCTGCTGATATAGGACACTATATTGGTGATGCTCATGTTCCTTTGCATACGACAGAAAACTACAATGGTCAATTGACTGATCAAGTGGGTATTCACGCCTTTTGGGAAAGTAGATTGCCTGAACTTTTTGCTGATGAACAATATGATTTTTTTGTAGGAAGGGCAGAGTACATTCCCGATGTGAGTAAATGGATTTGGAAGGTTATCGAAGATAGTCATGATTTGTTGGATGAGGTACTTGATTTTGAAAAAGGATTATCTGAAAGCTATCCATCAGATCAGCAATTCTGTTTTGAAGAAAGATTAGAAAGAACAGTTAGAACACAATGCGAAGCTTATTCAGAAGCATATCATACCAAGCTGGATGGAATGGTAGAAAGACGAATGCAAGATGCAATCAAAGCAATTGGTTCAATTTGGTTATCTGCATGGATAGACGCTGGACAACCAGACGTCAAGAAGATTCTAGATATAGATTGGACAGATACAGATGAGGAAGTTCAGAAAGAATTAGAGGCATTGTTTAATGGAGGGAAAATTAAAGGTAGAGACCACGACAACTAATATGAAAGAAGTAAATAAGCTTGGTCAAGTTTGGAGAGGAATGGCGATGGGAATGGCAGAAGTCATACCAGGTGTTTCAGGAGGAACCATAGCATTCATTACAGGTATATATGCACGATTATTAGCAGCCATAAGCAACATAGGTCCCAGTTTGTTGAAAGACTGGAAGAGTGAAGGTTTTTCTAAGGTTTGGTCTAAGATTGATGGTAATTTTTTGTTATTGCTATTTGTGGGAATGGTTGCTGGGGCAATTATTGGAGTATTTGGCATATCATATTTAATTGAAAACCATGCCGAAGCTGTTTGGGCATTTTTCTTTGGGCTAATTCTTGCCAGTGTTCTTTACGTAATAAAATCAATAGATTCTTTCAATACAAAAACATGGATAGCTTTTGGTTTAGGAGCAGTCATTGCATATTGCATCACGGCGATGTATCCAATGAAAGGCAACGATAATTTGATTTTCGTTTTTTGTTCTGGAATGATTGCAGTCAGTGCATTAATCTTACCTGGAGTTAGTGGTAGTTTTATGCTCTTAATTATGGGAATGTACACCCTGATTCTTGAGACAGTAAAAAGATTTCTTTCAGGCCCCAACTTGAACGATTTTCTTTTCATCAGTGTTTTTACCTTAGGTTGTGTTGCAGGTTTGTTGACTTTCGCAAGAGTTGTTTCCAGATTTTTTAAAAACCATCCAAGTCTTACCTTAGCTACTCTCGCTGGTTTCATGCTTGGATCCATTCACAAAATTTGGCCTTGGAGAAATCCCAAATTACTTTTTGATAAAGTAGAAGATAAGTTTGTAAATGCAGCAGATCGCTTTACGGACTATGCACAAATTGCTAAAAATGATAATTATAAAGTTGTGATGGATTTGACTGTTTTACCAGCTGATTATTATACTCAACCAAATACAGGCTTAGTCATCTCATCTGCAATTTTTGGATTTTTGCTTGTCTTTATTCTTAGTAAATCTCAAGATTAAATCTTCACAAACTTCTCCACCCAAGATTTTCCAATTGCTCTATAACTAATTAGGTACAAACCAGCATCCAGCTGAGGTGGAAGAATTATTACATTAGAATTATTATTTGGGAGGATCTTTTTGAAGTAAACTTCCTTGCCATCTAAGCTGTGAATTCTTAGTTCTCCTTCATACAGCAAGTTCCTTACCTCAAGGT
>CALHKJ010000011.1 GCA_938033975.1 uncultured Saprospiraceae bacterium
CCTTCAATTATTACACTACCTCCAATTACTGGATCGTTGTTAGCTGCATCGAATACTGCTCCTTTTATTGTATTCTGGCAAAAGCACTCACAACAACAAAATAGAGCTGTGATATAAACTGCCCAAATCTTCTGATAATTCTTCATATTGTATACCTAGTTCAGTGGTAATATACTAGAATTCATAGAAGTTCAATAAAATTGATTGCTTAATCATAAACTGATTATATGATAGGGTGTGTACAAGGACAGTTTTTATAATAAATCATCAAATTTTAATGGTAATTCAATAAATATGAAAATTGAGATTCTTTCCTATTTATTCAAATTTTGTAATAAAGTTTTGCGCTAAAAGAAATCAAACCAAATTAAATTTGGTGTGTCAATTGAAAATCTGTTTGTTTAATTTGTGCGTTTTGAAATGGAATGGTTTAAATTTAGAATTCTTTGATGATAAAATCAGCGAATAATACCTGCTCATCTCTAAGGTCTTCTGCAAATTCCAAACTTCTGTAAATTCCCCATTTTGGTCTTACAAAGCTTGCTCCAGGCCTCCAATTGTTAATTGAAGAATTTGAATAATTCAATAAAATCATACCATCATTGATTCTTTTAATTTTGATTTGATAAGTCCCATCGACACCATAGGTAATCGTTTCTGATACTTCTAACCAGGTATCAATGAATGGAGCCAAATCTACTTGTCTCAGTGTAGTGGCATCATCAGTTTCGGCGTAGCGCAATTCTAATCTATCTGGTGTTCCTTTTCTTGCAGTCAAGGTGTACATGGGTTGACCTGCCAAAGATCCGCCAACTGATTTTAATTGATGTAGATGGGTGAACTTTGGTGAAGGCTGAAATCCGGCATTTAGTTTAAATTTCCATTTGTAATTTACCTTTTCGTTTTCAACGCCCAATAAATAATTTGGTGACTGGCTATAGCTTTTTATTTCATTTCGTTGTCTATCAAAGTTAATACACCGGTCATCATCTGGGCTCGTATGAATATGAAATCGAAAGACATTGGAATTCAATTCTTCATCAAAAATTTCATCAATATGATCCCCAAATTCGGGATGGCTACAGTCTGGTGTTTCAATTGGATTTTGGCCAGGTGCCAAGATCGATCTAATTAGATCGTAGGTATTTCCAGGTCCATCTGCACTCAACATGACTCCTAGATTTTTTTCAAGATTAATTACAACAGAATTATTTGATGGGATTGTGTCTACATAGAACTCCAGAAATTCTGATTTGAAATCTATGGATGCAGTCACTTGAGTAGTGTCTGAATTATAATTGAAAAAGGTTTCTGTTCCTCCTTCACCTACGTTGCCATATTCATAAACCAATGCATTGTATACTTTTTCGTTTAGATCATCAGCGTAAACCCAAGAAATTAATTCTTCAGTAGAGGCAATTGCAAGATCAGTTTCAATAGTGTTTGTGGATTCTTCAGATGTTTCAGGCACCTCATTTCTATTGCAACAAAAGAAGCTAAATTGTATTATAAGAAGAAAAATGATTTGTGAAAACTTTTTCATAAGCTAAAAGTAGGAGGAATTTTTAATTCTTTTGAATCTAATAAAATTTACGGAAGTGAAAGGTGAAGAAGTGCCTGGGTAGCATGTAGTTTAATTACTTGGATTTAAAACGAACTTAGCAGAACCTTCTCTTCTTGAATCACCAATAGCTATTTTATTTTTGAGATCAATAGTGTGTGTACCTCCAAATACCAAATCAAGTTCAGGCCATATTTTTATTGGTTTATCTTTTGGATTAGAAATTAGTTCAAATCCATCTTCCACATATAAAACATCTTCATTTTCATAAACTCTAGGTAGATGAATAGACTGATCTAAATTTAGATTTAATAAATATCTATTGATTAGGACTTGAGAGATAGAAAAGGGAATTCTGGTTGAGCCCCCAGTACCAATTGATAGTTCTAAATTGTTTTGCTTGTCAAAGCAAAATGTCGGGGACATCATTGAATTAAGCCTCACATTTGGTTTCCAAGAATCAAGACCATTTGGCATTAGAGCAGGCTCGCCAAGCATGTTGTTCATATGCATATCTGTGCCTTCAATAAAATATCCGGATCCAACACCGATTGATGTTGATAAAGCAAGCGCATTTCCTTTTTTGTCGACGATATTAAAATGTGATGTTCCGCCAGGTACTCTGTTGCTAAATTGATCTTGATATGATTCGTCTTGTAGATTGATATTTTCAAAAAGTTTTTTGCTGTCAGAGGTGTAGGGGATGGCAGATGCAAAAGCTTTTCGAAGCAGCTCCAAATGTTCTTTACTTAGCGCGTTTGTATTTTTATTGTCAAAGTTGTCAAGAAATACTTTCATTAAAGCTCCGCCTAAGCTTGGGAGAGGAACTGTTGAAATAAGTTTATTTTGAAAATTAAATTGATAAGGTTTTCTGATAATTAGATTATAATTTTCAAAGTCTTCATATCTGATGGAGCCATTATTTTCTATTGAGAAGTTTGTTATAGATTTTGCAATTTCTCCTCGATAAAACCAGTCATCTTTTTCTCTGGCAAACGATTCAAGGAAGTCGGCATATTGTGGTAAAGCGAAGGAGTCTCCTGTTGTAATTAGTTTTCCATTTTTTAAAAATCTTTTTTTGCCATCTTCGTTTTGCAAAAGTATGTTGGAGAGAAGTAAAGTATCTTTTGCTTGAAAGGGAGTATATTTTATTCCGCTCTTGGCAAATGTTTGTGCAGGTTTGACCAATTCGACAATTGGAATTGAGCAATAGTTCTTGACTAAATATGAGATTAAAGCCATTGCTCCTGGCACTGCCATAGATGCAGCTCCTGTATAGAAAGTTTCAATATTTTCACCAAAATCTACTGGGACTTCATTGTAATTTGGAGTTATACTTAAATGCTTTTTTGGTGTTTGACAGAAGAAGTCTAAAATTAGATTTTCTCCTTTCTCGTTGAGTATTTGAGCAAATCCTCCTGCTCCTGCGGAGGCCATTACTGGCTCGGTAACAAAGGAAGCAAGGTAAGCGGCTACTGCTGCATCAAAGGCATTTCCTCCTGATTGTAAAATGGTTTCGGCTACCTCGGAAGTTTTTTCGTGACCGGTCGCAAAGGCATATTTGAGATTGCTGGTAGACATATTGGAAATATAGCAAATAATGTCTGCTTTGCTTAGGTTGGTTTTTCTTTTTTTTGCAATCTCCTAAATTAGCTAAGAGATATATCAAAGAATGTTTGCAAATTTTATTTACAAAAAAAAAGAAAACCAATAGGCTGAATTACCCTGGTTTTCTTTCTGAAAAATCTAGTTACAAAATTCATTAAGCATACTAAAGATTTGATTCTTTCTGTTGGGTCATTTATGAAAGGCTTCAGATACTGCATAACTGTCTTCAAGCCAATTCCAAAGAACAATTTTCCCATCTTTGACCTTCACTCTTAAGGCGAAAGTAAATTCAGTGGTTTCTGCATTTGATTGTAAGGTTATGCCTTTCATTTGGCCAAAAAAAGCAGCTACGTCTCCACTTGAGATTGCATCTTCTGTAACCCACTTTGTTGTTTTAAAGTGCTCCATAAATAATGGTAAGAAAGTATCTAGTATAACTTTTTTACCTTCCCACGGACCTAGCCAAGGTAGGGTTTTGTCTCCTTCATTTTGCCAAACCATATTTTCATCCATAAGGCTGACCATGGTGTCCATATCTCCTTTGCCCATGGCATCCATGAATTTCATTGCAACATCCATGGTTGCTTTCGATTGTTCTTCCAAGTTGTCTGAGTTTTGATTCATGTTTTTAGAATTTGAAGGCGCTTCACTTTTTGGTTGCTCACATCCAATGAATGCAGCTAAAGATATTAGGCCAATTATTAAAAATATATGCTTCATGATTTTAATTGTTTCATCGCAGTTCCCCAATCTTCAAGATGATGTACTTCCACAACTTTGCCATCTTGGATTGTATGAATATCAATAGTCATGATGCTAAATGATTTTGTTCCATCCGTAGGTAATCCCATGAAGTCTCCATTCGGAGTGCCTGTAGCTAGGGATCTGACAATGTATTTATTTCCATCATTCATTATTTCTTGAGGTACCCATTTTAGATTTGGAATCAATTTCCAAAAGAACCCTAGTTGTCCAGTAAGTTGTTCTTTGGTTTTTGATTCAACCGAGCCTTTAGAAACAAAGTTATCTGCAAGAATATTAGCCAGCACATCTTGGGGTGTTGTTTCTGAATTTACTGTTAGTGCTTTTTCGTAAAAAGCGGACAATGCTTCTCTATTTGTCATTATATTTCAATCTTTTATTAAGAATACCACAAAGGTAGAGCTAGGGGGAAGCCTATTGTGGTAAAAAAATAGCTTTGTAGGGTAAAAATGAGAATAGATAGAATTATCTAGCTTGGAAGGATTCTCTAAATTGACTTGGTGTTATGCCAGCATACTTTGCAAAGTATTTGAAAAAGTTAGTAGGGTCATCAAAACCTACTTGATAAGAAATCTCACTTAATGAATTTTGCGAATTAATAATCAACCTTTTGGATTGAACAATAACAATGTTATTTATAATTGCTTTAGCATTCTTTTGAATAACGCTTTGCGTAACATTGTTAAGTGTCTTTGTTGTGATTCCTATTTTATTTGCATAGAATGAAACCTTTTTGTTTTCAAAGCAATGTTCTTCAACCAATGCTTGAAAATCTAGAAAGGTGCTTAAATATTTACTGCTCGCAAAAATGGAATTTTCTCTAGATTTTACTCTAAATAGTTTTGTAATGATGACCTGAATAAATTTTCTAATAATATCAGGTGAGTATTCATCATTTACTTTAGAATATTCTTTTTTTATCAAATCAATCAGCAGAACAATTTCATCATAGCTAGACTTGTCTAACTGTAATTTTGGAGAGGCTAGCATTTCATTAAATAGTAAAAATAATTTTGAAGCTTCTAATTTATTCGAGTGTTGAACGGCAAAATCCTCTGTAAATATGAGAAGTTCTCCTTTTGCATTGCTTTTATAAAATTTATGGA
>CALHKJ010000012.1 GCA_938033975.1 uncultured Saprospiraceae bacterium
GGTTAATACGAGTGTTCATATTATTAATACTTTTAATATTTAAATGAAACAAAAAGCTTGCCAAAATGCTAAATAGACGTCAGATGTCAGACTTCAGAAGTCAGAGTTTGACGAAAGACTTAAGATGGCGGAGCTTATTAAGGGAAGACTTTGAAAAGGTGCAGTGGATAGAACGAATATAGTTTACTTAATAGTGTGTGATAGAAATGAAAATGCCTGCCCACCGAAGCAATGCATAGGAGGGAAAATTAAAATGAAAATTAAAATTAAAATGAAAATTAAAATTAAAATGAAAATTAAAATGGACTGAGGTTGCGGGAAGTATTCCTAGGTTTCATGAAGGCTTGCCAATTGTTTGGATCTGGATTTAGAGGATGAAAGGATGAATGGCAGTGTGAGAGTGATAATACTTCTATAAAAAAAGGAGCATAGGAAATGAATCCTAGCTCCTTCAAAACTTAATATTTAAAGAGGATTATTCTTTTGTGCCTCCGCCTATCGGCATGGCGAATCCTGCATGTATTCCAACTCCGTAGTTTCTAAACTCTAGATCTAGTATCGTATCATCGATTGAATCTGTAATGGCGTGTGTGTAAGAAACACCAATATCGAAAATTCCAGCGCCATATGGTATCTTAAGACCTGCAACTCCCTGACCTGAAACTTCAAATCTGTTGTATCTATCTTTTGTTAAATCTAAGTCTTGCTCTGGCAGATTAAACTCGATTATAACCGTTGCCGAAGGTTGGTATGAACCAGCTACTGCATATGAGAATGCAGGTCCAACTTCGATATAAGGTTGAATATTTGAATTTCTGTTAAAGGCAAAATTCAATAAAAGTGGAACTTCGATATAGTCTAATCTTGTTTCTAAATTTCCAGAAATGTTGACAGGTAATTCGATTTCGAAAAGTTCTGTGTTTATATCTTGAGAAGCTCTAAATCCTTTTCTTTTGTAATTAACTCCTGAAGTAACTGACAATAGATCATCCAGTCTGTGGTTAATTGTGATACCTCCCATAAAGGTATTAAGTGTAGAGATGTCAGGTGTTAATATGTTAGCTACTCCATCGACACTTGCTGATCCAAAGTTACCACCAATTCTTCCACCAATGGTAGTTTGTGCTTGCAGGCTGATTGCTCCAGCCATCATAAGCACCAATCCCAATATTTGTATCTTTTTCATAATCCTCTTTTTAATGTTAAATATTATGTTTCAAAGGTGAGACCTTTGCTTGTATATAGAAGTTACTGTTGTTGTTACTTATTAACTTAATATTAATAGTTCAAAGATATTATAAAGAAAATGAATATATCGTTTAGTTGAGGATATATCTAGCACCAGCTGAAAAGATAACTTTTGGATTTAGCACTATTTGATTGGTGAAACTGAATCTTCCAAGTGGAGTGGTTACGATGGGTTGTATCTCTGCAAAGATGGTAATGAACTTTTCAAGCGTGACAATTTCCCCACCAAATACTCCTGAGAAGCCTAACTCATTTCTTTGTCTTTGTAGGGCTGCTATTGGTCCGGCACCGTAGTACCAAATAACATTTTCATATTGTGTATCATGGTGATATTCAAAAAGCATGGCAACTACAGGGGCTGAATTATCTAAGGAGAAACCACCACTAATATCAAATGCCATATCCTTATTGATAAAACATTTGGCACTTGCCTGGTATCTGTTTCCCACCTTAACTCCAATAGAAGTTCTATAATAAGCATCGTCAAAAGCATCATCTTGAGCATTTATATTGCTCAAGGCAAATATGCTTAGTAAGGAAAAAATAATTAGATTTTTTTTATTCACTTTTGATTGTAGTAACTCCGTAAAAAATTAATGCCCATCCAAGGATAAAGAAAAGACCGCCTATTGGAGTCAATGGTCCCCAGATGTTCCTCAAGCCTATCCCTGTGATAGCATCGGTCGTCAATAGATAAATGCTTCCTGAAAATAGAATAATACCAATTATGAAACAGAAAGCAGCATTTCTAAATTGTATTCTTTTGAAATGTAAAAATAGAATGATTGCAATAAAGGACGCAAGGCTGTGGTAAAATTGATAGCTGACACCCGTTTTGTAACTTGCCAATGAGTCTGGTGAAATTTTGCCATCCAGCGAGTGTGCTCCAAATGCACCAATGATTACTGCAAGGAAAGCCAGTAGAGCTGTAGTCAACATCAAGCTTTTAGTTCTTCGATCAATTAGGTTTGCCAATTTATAATTTTTTGATTTTTGGAATTGAGGTAGTCATTGGTTTTTGAAAAATGTTTACTTCCAAAAAATGCTCCTCTGGCTAATGGAGAAGGGTGTGCTGCTTCAAGGATCAGATGCTTTGAGCCATCAATCAAGTCTTTTTTGCTTTTGGCAAAGTTACCCCAAAGTAAAAATACCAAGCCTTCTTTTTTCTCAGATAGAATTTTGATAACCGCATTGGTAAATTCTTGCCAACCAATTTTTTTATGTGAGCCCGGTTTTTTTTCTTCTACGGTAAGCATTGCATTTAAGAGAAATACTCCTTGAGAAGCCCAAGAATTGAGGTCCCCATGATCAGGCAAGTCTATACCTAGATCGGTTTTGATTTCTCTGAAGATATTCTTTAATGAGGGTGGTAACTTAGTTCCTTGCGGGACAGAGAAAGATAGGCCCATTGCTTGACCTGGATTGTGGTAAGGGTCTTGTCCAAGGATAATCACCTTTACCTTTTCCCATGGAGTGCTATTGAAAGCTTGAAAAATATTTGGACCTGGCGGGTAGATTGTTTTCCCTTCAGCTTTTTCTGATTTTATAAAGCTTACCAAGTCATTGAAATATTGTTTTTGAAATTCTTCAGTGAGAATTATCTTCCAAGAATCTTCTATTTTAATGTTGTTTGGGTCCAATGAATACTTTTGAATAAAGGTAAAATATTTTCAGGAGGGCTAAGCATAAAAAAAGGAGTCAACTTGAAAGTTGGCTCCTTTATTATCTAAGATTAGTCCGGCGGACCGGTTCTTCTTTTAAGCTTGCTCCAATGATTTTTTCAAAGCGGCAAGCTCATGATGTGTTTCGAAGTGTTTCTTTTCCCAATATTCAAGATCTGTTTGCACTTTTACATTTTTGGCTTTCAATCTTCTTATTTGGGAGGTCATCTCATTGAGTTGACCCATTTTTTGGAACTGCTTTTCAAGACTGATTTTCATTTCTCCATTTTGCTTGGTGAGTCTTTCAATCGCAGCTGTGTGATCCTTTTCGTTTTTTCTTAATTCTGCAAGTTCGGTTTTGTATCCTTTGATGGCATCCTTTTCAACTTGCATTTTTCTTTTATAAGATTCAAATTCATTTTTCAATCTATCGAATCTTGTGTTGGCTCTTTCTTTTTCTGCCTCAACAGTTGAAGTTTCTTTTTTAGCTGCAGTAATTTGGTCCTTTAGGTTTTGCATTTCCTGCTTTGACTCAGATTGACCTGAACTAATTTGGTTTTGAATATCTTGGTATTTTGTTTTCCAAGTATCTCTTTCAGAATGAGACTTGTCCAAACTTTTTTGGGCTCTAGCTAAATTCTTGCTTGCTTCTTGATTTTCTTTTTCTAGTGACTCGTACATGGATTTGTAGTCTGTCTTCCCAGTTTTTCTCAACAAAAAATTAACGATGAACCCAACGATGAATGCTAAAACTGAATAGAGTATTAAGCTTGCCGTTGAATGTAACATAGGTAGTTCGTTTATTTGTTTGTACTTGCAAATATGATAATATTATGACTATTTATATGTATTAAGTCACCCTTTTTAGAACCCCGAAAAGCTCGTTTTAAGCTTAATTCTACGCTTTTTGCCATCTTTGCCCCAATGTCGATTGTTAAAAATATTATTCCCTATTGTCTCTATTTGATTTTGGTTCTCTGGTCAATCAATGATGGATTTTTTTGGGACAGCGTACAATTAGGTTCTAAGCATGCTCATTTTTACTATTCAAACAATCTTAGCTTGCAATTATTACCGGACAATATTAACAGTGGACACCTTCCTGTATTTGGATATTATCTTGCTTTAGTTTGGAAGATATTTGGTAAGTCATTGCTGGTATCACATTTGGCTATGTTGCCTTTTTCAATGGGAGTAGTGTTTTATGTGTTGAAACTTTGTCAACTGCGATTTGCAGGTCCACTTTTTCTTTTGTCATGTTTGTTGATTCTTTTTGATCCTACCTTAATGTCACAGGTTGGTTTGTTAGGACCTGATCTTCCACTTATTTGTTTCTTTTTGGCTTGTCTTTATTACCACAGTAAACAGCAAGAATTTCTTAAGTCTATATTTCTTTTATTACTGGCAGTCATCAGTATGCGAGGTATGTTTCTTGTTGCTGCTTTCTTCTTATTTGAATTGGTAATCGAAAGGAAGAAATTGAATTACTTGATAAAAAACTATGGAGTTAGTTTTTTGGTGATCATAGTGTTTTTCATCATTCATTATTATTCGAAAGCTTGGATAGCTTTTCATTCTGATTCTCCATGGAGTGAGAGTTTTGCAATTGATAAGATTGGATCAATTTTAAAGAAGCCATTCATAATCATATGGAGGCTGATAGATTTTAACCGATGGATTATATTTCTACTGACAGCAATTTTTGGATACAGACTTTTCAAAGCAGATAGAAAATTATATATGATTACAAGTGAATTGTATTTGCTTGGCATCATCACCCTAATCTTTGGGATAGTAGCTACTCTTTTCTCTGGTTTGACAGCACATCGATATTTTCTACCGATTAATATTTTGCTTAGCCTTTATTTTTTAAGATTGCTTTCAGTTTCGATGATTGCGCTAAAGACCAAGAAATTAATTTTGACCTCTTCAATAATAATTTTGGCGCTAGGTCATCTTCTTATCTACCCTCCAAGCATTGATCAGGGCTGGGACGCGAGTTTGGCTCACAAGCCATACTTCAAATTGATGTCAGAAGTAGAAACTTATCTCTCTCAGAATAACATAGACAAGCAATCTGTATGTACTGCTTTTCCCGATCTTGCTCAAGGCAAATATTACACTTTGACTGATGATGAAAGTTCTTTTTCTCGACTTTCGTCAAATGACTGTGAGTATATTTTGATATCAAATATTCATAATGAAATAGAGCCAGCAGAATTTGATGGGCAGAAGGTGATTATTGAGTGGGAGAAGTTTGGGGTTTGGTATAGGTTGATGGAGACTTCAGACTTTTAGAGGTCAGACTTTTACCTCCCTGATTCTAATATCATCTTTTTCCTAAAGTCA
>CALHKJ010000013.1 GCA_938033975.1 uncultured Saprospiraceae bacterium
TCTTATGATCCTGCAAGAATGGCACAGAATTATGCGGGAGTGAGTGCAGGCTCAGGAGATGATTTATTTAATCAAATAATAATAAGAGGAAATGCCCCTTCGGGTATTTTATGGAGATTGGAAGGCATCGAAATCCCAAACCCTAATCACTTTGGGAATATGGGTAATTCTGGAGGCGCCATCAGTATGTTGAGTAGCACAACTTTGAACAATTCTGATTTTTATACTGGAGCTTTTCCTGCTGAATTTGGTAATGCAACATCTGGGGTGTTTGATTTGAATATGAGAAACGGGAATAATCAAAAAAGAGAAAACTCATTTATGATAGGAGCACTTGGAGTAGAAGTTGGAGCAGAAGGACCCTTTTCAAAAAATTCAAAGGCTTCTTACTTGATTAATTATCGATACTCTACTCTTGCCATTTTGCAAGCTGCAGGAGTGAATCCTACAGGTGATGTATTACCAACATATCAAGATTTATCTTTTAAAGTAAATGTACCTACAAAGAATGCTGGAACATTTTCATTGTTCGGTTTAGGTGGTGATAATCTTGCTGCTGTAAATGCTCCACAAGACTCAAGTAAATGGGAATTTCAATCTGATAGAACCGGAGTTGAACAGAAAATAAGCGTGGGAACAGTTGGCTTGTCACATAGAAAACTAACAGGTGACAACAGTTATTTTAGAACGGTAGCTATAGGCTCTATAGAGCAAGAAAATGAATTTGAATATTATCTAGATGATAATTACAAACAATATCGAAATTATGATCAAAAAATCAGGCAAAATACTTTAAGAATCAGCAGTCTATTTCATTCAAAAATTTCAGTTAAGCATAGTCTTAGAGTAGGTGCCATTTACACCAACAAAGATTTCAATTTGGATATTTCAGCTAGCGACATTCTGTTTGAGCCACTAAAGCATCTACTTTCTGGATCTGGAAACATGGGTATCTTACAAGCTTATGCCCAATCCAAATATAGATTTAATGAAAATTTAAAATTGAATACAGGCATCCATTTTACACAGCTAGGAATCAATAATAAATTTAGTATTGAACCAAGAATTGCCATAAGTTATAACTTGGGTAATGGAAAAGAAATTGCTTTTTCTTCCGGCCTTCATAGCAAAGTAGAACATTTATCACTTTACACCTTAAAAGGAAAGTTTGATGACGGTACGCCTGTCACAGCCAATCCACATTTGGCTCCTTCAAAATCATGGCACAATGTAGTTTCTTACGATCATGTATTTACACCCAACATAAGATTAAAGTTGGAAGCTTACTACCAACATCTTTACGATGTTGTTATTTCAGATGACCCGACAAGTTCGTTTACCATTCTTGATGCATTTGACATTTGGGACTACCTAGGTATTAGCAATGCACAACAGTCAGGTGTAGGCCGTAACATAGGAATCGATATGACCTTAGAAAGATTCTTTGCAGATTCATACTACTTTATGTTTACAGGTTCAATCTATGATTCAAAATACAAGACTGGATCTGACAAATGGTACAACACAAGATTCAATGGAAATATAAATACCAATTTCATTGGTGGGAAAGAATTCAAAGTGGGAAAGAATGGAAAAAACATTTTAGGCTTTAATGGAAAATTTGTACTAGCTGGAGGAAATAGATATACAGCAATTGATCTACCCTCCTCTATTGAAGCAGGTTACACTGTGAGATACTGGGACAAACCAAATGAAGCCAGAAATCCTGCTTACTACAGATTTGATGTGGGTACCAGTTATAGGATTAATACCAAAAAGATGACCCATACAATTATGTTTGATATTCAGAATGTAACAAATAGACAAAATCCTGCTGAAGTAGATTTCAATGATGACACTGGAAAAATTGAGGCGATTACCCATACAGGTTTGTTTCCGTTTGTGAATTATAGGATTGAGTTTTAAGTGGGTGGCCTCCCTGATTTTAATATCTATCATAGATAGATTTAAAATCTTCCCTCCATTCTCTAAATGGAGCGGAAGCACTTACACGAAATGCTATCAGCAATATAAAAAACTTAGTTATCGCTGAATGGAACGGAGAGCTTCTCTTTTTGAAAGCAAAAGTTTTCCGCTTAAAACTGGATTTTAAAATGTTATTTAGGAATACTTTAGTCACTCAGTAACGACTAAAGAATTTTGAAAACTCAATCCCTTTGTCCGCCAGTTGGCGGATGGAGGCTGTGCCCGATCGACTGGCGGGGAAGATTATAAATTCTATTTCGACTTTAGGAGAAATAGAATATTAGAATCAGCGAGGCATAAAAATATAGATTGGACTTAAGGTGTCTTGACATATGACTTTGGAATGAATTTGTTCGACATCTTTTGTCCTTTCTTTATCAAAATGCAGAGAGGTCAGGAGACCTTCTGCGTCTCAGTCTTTAAAAACAACAAGCCAAAGGTCTCCCGACCTCTTGGCTCCCTTCCACAAAGATACTAGCTCCCGTATCTTGCTTCCTAGCTCTCGGTTCACGGCTCCAGATTAATAACTGTTTATCTCATCCTCAATATCTTGAAGATAAACTTTATCGATATGACTTACATAACTACCACTAATGAAATTTCCTTTTTGATAAAGTTCTTTTGCTTTTTGAAGATTGGATTTATATTTTGAATTTTTGCTTTGTTTCTTGAAAGCCAATGCCAAATAATAATAACATTCTGCGCTTTCATTAATTTCGATTTGCTTTTCAATCATTGAGATTGCTTTTATTGCATCACCATTTTCTAAAAGAGTTACTCCATAGTGTAAATAATCATATGGTCCTGCAGAGTAATTTTCTTCATTTAATTTAGCTTCAAAAATTTCTATCGCCTTATCTCCTTCACCAATTTGTTTATAACAAACTGCTTTGACAATATTCAAATGGTATGCTCCATCAGAAGAATAGCCGATATCATAATCTACCAGTTCATCCAGCCGTTCTATATCCTGAATTGCTCCGCCATAATCTTTACAGAATTCGAACAGACACCACCCACGGTTGCTAAGAAATTCTTTTGGTTTTAATGCTACAGCTTTATCAATCAATCTTTTCCATTCTATAAAGTCACCACTCTTTAAATAGGCTACAGATTTGGCGTGATATCCAGTTGCAAAGTAATCACACTTCTCAAGGGCGCGATCATAGACCTCCTGATACTCTTTACTAAATTGGTAATAATCTGATGCTTCTTCGGCAATCTTGCATGCTTCATATTGGAGACTATCACCACTAAACCTGAAAGTTTCACAGTTTTGAGCACGTAACTTGAGTATGCTCACTAGCAAAACGAAAATGTAAATTTTTCTCATGGCATTATTTCTTCTATTCTACCGTCTTTTAATTTGAAAACTAGATATTGATAATAATCAACATCTTCACCCTGCACTTGTTTCTGCCTCCATCCCTTTAAAGATTTTGTTATCCGCAATAGTTCGTTTGTAATTTTTGAATCAAAGACTTTCTCTTGATAATTTTTATCCATTCCAAGAACTCGATATCTTCCAGTTTCTCCTCTACAATTAACTATAAACCTGATACGGACTCTTCCTGTTTGCCCCTTTATATTAAGATCATAGTTTGATTCGAAAGCTGAAAGTATTGCTGACTTCTCTCCTTCATATTCCATCCCATTTCCATCATTGAAATATTGGTAGGTATAAAATTTATCTTTACATAACACAAAACTCTCCGAATCCATTGAAGCATCAAAATCAATATCACCTACCCATCGCTTATATTCTAAGCGTTCTGTATTTCGACTTGATTCTACCTCAGATTTTGAATTTGACTGGCAACTAACAAGTACTAAGGTGAATATCCAGAAAGGAAGAAGTTGTTTCATATTTCAATTTACAACTTTTCAATTCTTTAGCTTTATGAAGGACAAGATTATCGACAAGTGAATCTTTGTTGTGGATAGTTGATTCTATGGAAAATCCAGAGAGGTCAGGAGACCTTCTGCGTCTGGGCCTGGGTCTGGGTCTGGGTCTTTAAAAAACAACAAGCCAAAGGTCTCCCGACGTATCCGCCGCAACAAAGTGTAGGCTGAACCTCTTGGCTCCCTTCCACAAAGATACTTGCTCTCGGCTCTCGACTCCAAACTCCCAACAACTACTTAAAGCCACTAAACAAAACTGAAATATTTGGAGTAAAACCTAAACCCAATCTATCATAATATGCCAACTCAAATGGGGTCTTGGTATAATCAATATAATATTGACGCTTGATGACATTCTCTCGATTGTAGAGGTTTTGAATATGGAAACCAAATTCTACAAATCTGTTTTTCGCTGGATTGAAGTTCCATTTGTATTCAACAGAAAAATCTAGGCTGTGATATGGACTTACTTGCTCTTCCAAAATACTTTCATAACGTATTCCATAATAGAGCTCTGGTTCGGTCAAAGTAATAAATTCTTCTCCCACTGAATATCGTCGGCCAGAATTGAAGCGCCATCTAGTAGAGAATGTAAAATCTTGATGTTTATATGATTGCATTAATGAAAGTCTATGCCTCTGTGTAAATGGACTCTTTATTTCAAAATCTTGTTCACGTTTGACGGTCATCGTTTCATCTGTTAATTCGTAGGTCCAAAGCAAACGCCAATTTTCATTCTGATAGTGACTTGAAAATTCTAAGCCCTGCACAAAAAGATCAGCAAAAGCAAAAGGGTCTTCTTCTACTGCAAAGTCTAAAGCTGATGTCCATATATTTTCCGCCTTTTTGGTATAGGCATCCAAGGTGAATTTCCAATTTGAAATCAGATACTTCATGCCCAAACTAGTCTGTGTATTTTGCACCACCCAAATGAAATTTTCTGACTGAGGTCTTTCATCAGATAAATACCAAATTCCTTTCTCCACTTCTAAGGGCGTTGAAAATGATCTACGATTTAAGTTTTGATGAAACTTACCAAAATGAGCATGCAGCGTTATTCTTTTTGACAATTGATGTGAAATATGCAAACGTGGCTCAATGAATTTTCGGTCGACCAAGCTAAAGCCAAAATCAGAATAACGCAATCCTGTTTCAATAACGGTTTTAGGAATGAATTTCCACTTTACTTTTGCAAAGGCACTATTCTCTTTGGTTTCAGAATTATCTATGATATAGCTCAGCCCTAATGCAGCATTTCTTGTGGTATCAATAAATCCGACTTCCCAATTTTCTCTTTGCACCCCAAGCATTGCATCAAAGTGCTTATTTTTATATTCAAGATCCAGGCGGATTTGATTTTGAGCAACATCGTTTTCTTTGAATCTATCTTCACCCAGATTATTTCCTAGATCACGAAAAAAGTGATATTGGTTTTTATACTTGCTTCCTGAGAATAATGATCGAAATTCAAGCTGTGGAAGAATGAAATACTTTGCTCGAAAGCTATAGCCAATATTGGATACTTCTAATTGATCACTCTTGGTTTCATCCGTAAAATTACCATCAAAATAATCATATTGGAATCGATTAGAGAGGTCAATTAAAGATCCAGAAAACAATAATTTTTGGGATGCTTGCCAATTGAAGTTGGCCGAAAGATCATCGAAATTAAATTGTTTGGTGATTTCTTCTTGTCCCCTGATGTCAAATAAATCAATGTAAAATTGATCATTGACCAATTGTCCAAATTGAAAACTTTGATCGAAATAGGCATCGTAAACTTTTGTATCGAAGAGATAATTATGAGAACGCCTATAGGCTAAATTGACAGATAGCTTGTCTTCAATTATAGGAATATCCAAACCAATATTGGAATAGATAAGATCTGTAAAGAATTTAAACTTCAATCCTTTCTTTATACTCTCCGATGAAACCAAATGAATAGAACCAGAGGCCTGACCAGATTGATCTGAAGATGCACCATTTCTTGTAATACTAATATCATCAACCAAGAATGGATTTACCCCACTTACCTTTCCATAAAACAAGCTTGTTTGCAAAAGCCTAATGTCATTCCATTTATAACTAATTTGATCTGGAGGACCTCCCCTGATCTGCAAATCATTAAGCGACTCAGAGCTACTATGAATTCCTGGAAGTAATTGAGCTTTCTGTAGCAAATCTTGATCTGACAATCCAGCCATTCCAATATCCTGCAAATCTTCTTTATTGTTTATATCATTAGATTGTACAGAGCTTAAAAATTCAGTAATTACAATTTCACCAAGAACATGGCTTGCATTTTCTAATCTTACAACTGACTTGTTTCTTAAGCTAAGAGCATCCGTATAGTAGTTATTGTAACCAACATAAGAAAATTGAAATGCCTCTTTATCTGCATAGTAACCATCTATACTTACTTCACCATTTCCATTTGTCTGGAAAAACAAATCTAAGTCTGGCAAGGTAATATTACAGTATGGAAGCGCATCACCATCTTGATCAACTACCTTCAA
>CALHKJ010000014.1 GCA_938033975.1 uncultured Saprospiraceae bacterium
AGTACTATCCATGCTCTCACTTCCTATCAAGTCTCCAATCTTTCATCTTTCGTCTTTCGTCCTAAAATATTTAATCCTAGATCTTACTTCCTAAATTCCTCGCTTCTCAAAGAATTTTGTCAACCTCTTTACATATTTTTCTTCATCAGCAATGGATGTAGTATTGTTGTAAGATCAACATGAATGCTTGTAGATGGGGGTGCATAGGTAATAGCAGCTATTTCTTGGTCTTATAAGTACAACGCACAAAATCAATTAAGATGAAAAATTTATTCCTAATCCTTACAACAGTTATCAGCTTCACAACATTAAGCTTCGCTTCTAACATTGGTGATGAATTGGCAATTGTAAAATCAGAAAGAGTAGTTGTAACGCTTGAAACTGAAGGTCAAAAAGAATTCATCTTAAGTTCTTCATTTAATGTAGAAGATGAAAATGTAGCAATGAACTTTGTATCTGAAGTTTCAATGGTGCAGATCTATAATAAAGAAGGAGAGTTGGAAATGATGTTCCCAATTGGTTCAACAAAAGTAAACTTAGGAATGAGTTTGTTTGAAGATGGAGAATATAGAATGGGTTTTATGGTAGAAGGAATGGATGATATTCAATTTACCAACCTAACAGTGAAATAAAAAATAGTCATATAATAGGGTGTAAGAAAAAAAGCCTCACTTAATGAAGTGAGGCTTTTTTCATTTATAGACCAAGAATTTTCCAAGGATCGTCTATATTATTATGCATCTTATATTTCCGTTGATAGCCAAATGGTATTATTAATAATCCTAAACCAAATTCTATAAAACCAGCCAATAGAAAGTTCTTTCCTTTTCCCTCACCACTGAGGACGATTCCAATTAACATATTTATTACGCCCATAAAAAAACCAATGCCAGCAATTATTGCCATGCTGTCTCTTCTATTAGAGGATTTTTCACTTTTATTTACTTCGATATAGAATATTTCCGATAAGGGTACTTCGAGTTGTTTAATACCTTCCTCATAGTGCACTCTTGTTTGCAAGTCAAAGTCATCTTCCTTCTTATACTCAGTAAATTCATGTACATCCAAAATGATAGTTGAATCTGAAACCTTTGAAAGTGTACCTGTAACATCTGTATGTAAGCAGTAGTTGCATTCTTCATCTTTATTTTGATGTTCTTCTGAGAAGCTTACCAATAAATAGGATCCAGGCTTAATAGACCTTGTCTTATTAGCCTTTACCAAATCTAAAGTTTGAGAAAACGATGGACCTGCCAACAATAAAAATAAAACAGGCATTAAACCACTCGAAAGTGTTTTCATTCTACTCATGATTTTATGTTTTGTACTTCAAGGTAATAATTGACGTATATATTACAAACTTGGACGACCTTCTGAAATAGTTAAAGGTGTAGGTCTTTGACTGGTTTGTAGCTTACCCCTATGTGATTTATTAAAACAGAACTCCAACTGTCAGGTTATTGTCATAAAATTTCAACAAAACGGATTTTGTAGTGTGCTTGTCAAGGCATCAAGAGTTCATGTAGATGGGGGTACATAGGTATTTGGGGCCATTTCTTGGTCTTATAAGTACAACACACAAAAACAATTAAGATGAAAAATTTATTCCTAATCCTTGTAACAGTAATCAGCTTCACAACTTTAAGCTTCGCTTCAAACATTGAAGATGGCTCTTTAGCAATTGTTAAGTCTGAAAGAGTTGAATTATCTCTAGAGAGCGAAGGTCAAAAGGAATTCATCTTAAGTTCTTCATTTAATGTTGAAGATGAAAACGTAGCTATGAACTTCGTATCTGAAGTATCAATGGTTCAGATCTTTAATAGTGAAGGTGAGTTGGAAATGATGTTCCCAATCGGTTCGACTAAAGTAAACTTAGGAATGAGTTTATTTGAAGACGGAGAATACAGAATGGGATTCATGGTAGATGGAATGGAAGATGTACAATTTACCAAATTAACAGTGAAATAAAATATAGTCATAATAATAGGGTGTAAGAGAAAAAGCCTCACTTAACGAAGTGAGGCTTTTTTTATGGAAATTACAATTGCATCCTAGTGGTATTGAGAATTCAAGGACCTAGGTTATTAACCTATTTTTCCACTTTTAGTTTGTTTCTTTCACTAAAATTTTATCATTTTTTTGATGCTTTGAAATTCTTGAGTTTTTAACTTGTAAAACATAGCACCACTATGCGATGAAAGTTCCTTTTCATCAATAGCGACTACATTCTTTCCTTTCTCAAAATAACCACCTGTAGAATATATCAATTTACCAGTAGCATCGTAAACAACCAATTCTGCATAGGTAGCTTTATTCAAATCAAAGCCAATCTCTGTAGAACTTGAAAATGGATTCGGTTGATTTTGATAAAGTCGGTTTGAAAAAACTTGATCTCCATTAGTTAAATTCAATCTCATGGATATTTTTTCTAAAGATCCGTTGGTATATGCCTCGATAGGGGTAAATCCATCTGTCATTTGCATCATCTCAGATACTCTACCGTTCTTGGTCGCATTTACCACTACATGAAATAATACATCTGAATCATCTAAGGTGATCTGTTCTGATGATGACCAACTAAAAGTATGTAAGTTTCCTTGATAAGGATTCCCATGATTTTTGTCACTGAGATCTAAATTATTTTCAGATACCTCTACGACACTCAATCCTTGAAGCTCTAGAGTAAATTGGAAACCTAGAACTTTATCAAAATTACTTGAATAAAATGGGATTCTATATTGCTGACCTTTGATAAGTAATTGATCTTCGACTGTAAAATCCAAATGTATATCACTTCGAACGGCTGTTGGTTGTTGAAGAAGGTTTGAAATTACATCTCCATTAACATCTCCATATTTTAAAGCCACTAAGTTCAATTGATTCAAGGACTCTGAAGCCTCATTGATATCTATTTCGTTACTAGCTTGTAATTGAGTGCTTGGGTCAATTGATTGATCCATAAAACCCCAACTCAATCCATTTGGAATTTCAGAATTAATCCCCAGAATAAGTTTACGTAGTTGAATTAGATCCAAAGCTGTTATTGTATTTGATACATTAATATCAGCAGCCAGTTTTTTATACTCAGAATTTAAGTTTTCTATTTGTAGAATATGCTTTTGAATTAAAAGAATATCCATAGTAGTTACCCCATTTAAAAAGTCATTGTTTTTTTCTGCTACTATGTTGTAATTGAAACCAGGAGAAAGCTCATCGAACGCATAACTTCCATTTTCATCTGTAACAATGCTCTTTGGAAATCCATCTTGATTGCTTTCAAGTTTAATATCAACTTCTGAGACTGGTACTCCTGCTTCAGTTGCAACTACTCCGCTAAATGAAAGTCTATTATTTGAAGAGCAATTACCATAAACATTTAGTTCATCCAGATCCCATGCGTTAACAATACCACTATTTCCTACTGTACAATAAGCTATTAATTCAAAACGAACAACTGCGCTTGATGTAGTACTAATATTTGCATCGGTAAGGTCAAAAGATTCTAAGCTCCAATCATTAGTAGTTTGATTATCTATGGATTGAAATACCTCATTTCCATCCATAAAAATTCTAACTCCATAACGAGTTGGGTAATTGTTCATACCGTTCGCCCCATTTATCCATTCAAAATTTAATGGTGATTTCTCAAAGAAGTCCAATCGTGTGATTGCAGCAGTTTCTCCATTTGAGCTATTTAGACTTACGTCAAATGTTACCGCTCTTTCATTTCCAGCTGGATATTCACAATTGTCAACTGAACTAACACACATTGCCGGCGAGTTTGAAACACCTGGTGTACATGAATGTGGATTCACTGTTGGATTTGTTCTAGTAACATTTGTAGCATTTACAGTAGCACAGGAAAGAGTTTCTGGATAAACCGCTTGAAATTCACTGAAGTCTCCATTTGTACCAGTTACACTGTTTGATACGCATGCATCCAAACTATAATAGGCAATAGACTTTTCTTCATCATTTGGAGGAATAACAGCTCTACAATTAGCTAAATAAACAGCGGAAGCTCCTTGATAAAAGTCATCAGCTAAAGGAGCAACATTTCCACCACTTGTATTAAACGTTAAAAATCGACCACCAGCATTTGCTCTTTCTGCAACATAGATCAAACCTGAGCTATGATCATATGAAACATCAACTGGATTACCCAAATTGGTAGCACTACCAGCAATTCTAATTTGCTCTTGAGCTGAAACAACATTATCTGAAATAGCACTTGACCAATTATTTACAATCACAATAGCTCCATCGTCTGCTACTGCTCCGCTTCCAACGTCAGTTAGAACCATAACATCATTTTGTGTATCGTAATCAATCCCGTGTGTCCTAACTATTCCTTCTACGGTTATGAGAGTACTAGGACTTATCGACTGTTGTGCATTTGCTAAAAAGTCAGAGAAAATAGCTACATCAGAAGAGTTGTCGACTATCGCAATTAGGTCATTACCTGATGCTGTCATACCCCATAAATTGATGTTAGTAGTTACAGATCTGTCAAACGAAATAGCACTAGATGAAGCATTATAAATAACAAAACTATTGGTTTGATTATTTGTATCACTAGCATCTTGAGCAACTATCAGTTTACCGTTAAGAAAAGTTAACTCTCTTCCATTTGTAAAATCTGAAGAGGAAATAGCTGTTAAATTCGGTTGTCCTCCTACGTCAAGATTAGATTTGACATTGCTATACGCATTAATCAAATTTGAAGATCTATTTAATTGATACAAGACATCTGCCTCAGCATCATAATACACTCCATCTGCATCATTTGCTTCTGAAGGAAAAGTAGACATATTTGAATTGCCTGTATCATCTATTGTGTACAAGCCAATAGTGCCAGAGTTGTTACTTGAGACAAATACTTTCACATCTGGATCTTGAAGTGGCGGGTTGTTTTTAAAGTAAAGTTCTCCGCTGCATGGACCTGTAGCACTATGTGGTTGAGCTACATATGGAAAGCTAGAACCAAAAGCTCTATCATTTGTTTCTACACCTGTTGTATAGGTTAGTACGTTTAGAAGATCTTGTGTTACTGGAGATGGCGAGCTTGTTGGATCATAATCATCATACCACAATCCTATTGCTGCTAATACAACACCCCCAACTGCTTGTAATTCTATTCTTGTTACATCATCCTCTAGTCTTCTTCCATTTGGAAAACCATCCATATTTGGGATAAACTCTAGATCAGCGGTTGTGTTAAATGGAGCCACAGTCAAACCGATAGCTGCAGCTTGAATCAATCCTAAAGAACTAAAATTAGCATCATCACGTGGGGTAGGAGGTACCGCCATATTTAACCTTAGCATATCTCCTCCGTTTGGTAAAAAGTTATTTACAAATGGTTTACCTGCCGCGAGAGGATTTCCATTCTTTCCTGTAGCCAATTGATACGGAATTACATTTGGAACACCTGTATGAAAGGCTGGCCAAAGGTCAAC
>CALHKJ010000015.1 GCA_938033975.1 uncultured Saprospiraceae bacterium
CCTACATGCTCATGATGTGGTCTCCACCCAGTATCTGCAACTGGTCTTGAACAAGCGGTAGTTGCTCCTAAAACGTTTGCTAAATCTTCGATAATACCCCAATTCTCTGGCCCTTTCATACCTCTTCCTGCAGAAACTACTAATTCAGCTTCTGGCAATGGTACTACTCCATCCACCGTTTTAGTTTCTAGAACTTCAATTCTTGATTCAGGTACATCCAGAGCAAGTTCCTCTGGTATTCCACTAGCACCAGTTTCTTCTGGTTGGAGAGAATTCCCCATGATACTTATTACATGCTTATCTCCTGAGAGCTCCAAACTGGCAATTGCCTTTCCAGAAAAAACGCCTTTTGTAATAATTGAACCATCCGGTAAAGCATTGGCTCCAGACACAAGAGAGGCATCCATTTTTACAGCCACTCTACCTGCTATAGATTTTCCTAATGCTGTACTTGATAGTACAACATGAGTCGCCTCAGCTTTTTGTGCTGCTTGGGCAATAAGTGAACTTACTACTTGACTATCTGTGCTTGCATTGGCGTTGTTGAACCAAATTTTTGATGCACCGAATTTTCCGAGATCGGCTGCATTTGATCCATCTCCTATTGTAAATACTACTGCTTCTGTTCCTACTGCTGATGCAAGTTTTGCTCCATAGAAAACAGCTTCTTGAGCATTCTTTTTATAATTTCCTTTTTTTGCTTCCGCAAATATTAGTACTGACATAGCTTAACTTTTTAAATGACTTTTGCCTCTTCGTGAAGTAATTTTACTAATTCATCCATATTTTCAGGATCGATCATTTTTACAGCCTGTTTACCTTCTGGCATTGTATAACTAACGATTTTTGCTTTTGATACTTGATCAACTGCTGAAATCACATTTAAGGGTTTTCTTTTGGCCATCATAATTCCTTTCATGTTCGGAATTCTCTGCTCGGCTAGGCCCTTTGCAGCTGAAAGAACGAAAGGCTTCTCAACTTGAATCACCTCTACACCACCTTCAATATCTCTTTCAATGGTTGCCTTACTTCCATCAAAATCCATTTTTGAAGCGTAACTTATAAATGGAAGATCTAACATTTCTGCTGTAATAGATGCAACCTCAGATCCGTTATAATCAATGGTTTCTTTACCACAGAATACTATATCAATAGCATTTTCTTTTGCATAATTAGCAATCTGCTTTGCTACAAACATTGATGATTCAGCTTCAGCATCAACTCTTACAGCTTCATCAGCCCCAATTGCTAGTGCTTTTCTGATTACTATATCATTAGAAGCTGGTCCTACATTCATTGCTATGACCTTACCACCATGCTTTTCTTTTAATTCTATTGCTCTGACAAGGGCATACCATTCATCATAAGGATTCATGATATATTGTACACCTTCTTGATTAAACTTGGAATTGCCGTCTGTAAACGAAATTTTTGCTGTTGTTTCAGGGGTCTTGGAAATACAAACCAATAAATTCATAAATTCATGTGTTTAAGTGCCACAAAGATAGGCTATTTTCAAATTAAACTCTGAGTTTAAAAAATAAAAATGTCGGAAAAAAGGATAGATCAATTAAAGAAGTTCTTGGAAGAAAGTCCAAATGATTCATTTTTGAAATTTGCTATTGCAAAGGAACATGAAAAAAACAAAGTCTACGACAAAGCTTTAAAATATTATTTAGAAATATATGATCATGAACCTGAATACATAGGCCTTTATTATCATTTGGGTAAATTATACGAAACCATCAATCGCAGACAGTTGGCATTGAATGCATACAAACAAGGAATTGAACTGGGAAAGAAAAACGGTGACTTTCATTCTGTCTCAGAGTTGAATAATGCTAAAATGAATCTAGAATTAGAGATTGACAATTGATTTATCCTGCCAGCACAAATTTGCCTTCAAAAACAATTTCAGCGGGACCGATGAGTTTGATATTATTAAATGAACGTTCCTGTTGAACAAAGCTTACTTCTAAATCTCCGCCTTGAGTCTTTATCTTCCAATGTTTTACATCATTTGCATTTTTGATAGTCGCCGCGATGGAAGCTGCTGTTACACCTGTTCCACATGAAAGGGTTTCATCCTCTACTCCTCTTTCATATGTTCTGATCCGAAAGCTATCTTCTGAAAGCATTTCTACAAAATTTACATTGATTCCCTGTTCTCTATATGGAGGAGAATACCTTATTGAAGCACCTGCTTCCTTAACATCAATCGTATCAAGATCATCTACGAAAGTGATGTAATGAGGAGACCCCGAGTCTAAAATATAGATGTCATTTGCGGAAGCATAGTCGTGTACATCTGACATACCCAAATAAATTTTATCTGAATCAATCGTGGCATCATGAATTCCATCAGGTGCTAAAAATTTTGTTTCTTCCGAGATATAACGATGATCATAAGCAAGTTTGACAATACATCTAGCACCGTTGCCGCACATGGTGCTCAGATTTCCGTCAGAATTGTAGTAAATCATCTCAAAATCTGTTTCTAAGTGGTCTCTCAAAATCATGAGACCATCAGCTCCAATCCCAAATTTTCGATCACACATCAGACGTACTTGTTCGGTCGTAAGATCAAACTTATCTAGTCCAAACTGATCAATGAATATGAAATCATTGCCAGTTCCCTGCATTTTAGTGAATTTGATGTACATATATATGCAAATTACTTGTAATATGTTATATTTGTCAACATTTCAGCAACTATATTAAAAAGAAATTGGTTTTCGTTATAACATCTAAAGCTCCAATTCGATGCGCAAAATACTTTTTATAGTCATTTTATCGGTTCTTGCTTCTGCAGCAACCTCCTATTTCGTTGTTTCGAAGACAATGAAGAAGCAAGAGGAAATTGAGCAAAGCAATACGCATCTTGTGAACGGGAAAAATCTAGTACTGACTGGTAATCTTAGAGAACACTTTTACTCATCATCACCAAGTGACTTCACGACTGCTGCCATGAGATCAAAACCATCCGTAGTTGGTATCAATGCTTTGCAACAAGATGATGGAAAACCAAATGATCAATTATCTAAATCATCAGGAAGTGGAGTTATCATTTCAGAAGATGGTTATATCGTAACCAACAATCATGTAATAGAAGAAGCAGTTGAAATCAATGTACTGCTTGATGACAATAGAGAATACAAGGGAAAGGTTATCGGCTCTGATCCGGCAACTGATTTGGCTCTGATGAAAATAGAAGCTACCAATCTTACTCCTTTGATTTATGGCAATTCAGACTCATTACTTATTGGTGAGTGGGTCTTAGCAATCGGTAATCCATTT
>CALHKJ010000016.1 GCA_938033975.1 uncultured Saprospiraceae bacterium
CTCAATAGATTTTTTATCAATTTTCTTTTTATTGGGGGGAGTAATATGTAGACCTGGAGCGATATATCTTTTATTTTCTAAAACATCAGATATCCCTTTCAGTAGGTCCTCAAACGAATTTGATTTTAAAATGTAACCATCTGCTCCACTAATCAAGGCTTCTTTTACATACCTATAATCATCGTAAGAAGTACAAACTAATATTTTCAAATCCTGAAAGTACTTTCTAACTAAAGGAACTAACTCTAAGCCATCTTCACCTTTTAAATTTAATTCAAGAATAAGTAAATCGACCTGTTCAAATTTGGAAAGCTCTTGTCTTATATCTTCTCCATCAGTTAATGTTGATAAAATCTCAAGGTCCAAATCATTTTGAGATTTCAGGGCACACTTTAGACCCTGAACAAACATCAATTGAGGATCAACAATTACAGTTTTAATCGTTGGCATATAAGATTAGTTAATTTTAAAAATTCGTTTTGAGAACTACAAACTCCTAGTACTCTTACCTAATTAAGCAAATGTGATGCCAATCTAGGGTACAAAAATTAAGAGAAAACACATTAAGATTTATCATAATACACTATGCCTTAATAGTCAAATAGATACTTCGATTTAGCAAGTAGCTTACAATTAAAAATAAACTTTGATTGCAAAAAATAATTGTAGAATAAATCCAACAAAAGAAGATCCTTGTATTTCCTCTAAATATTATCTATCCAATTTACAAAATTGGTTAAATACATACCCTATTTAGGGTAGAAAATACATTAGCAAAAAGTTAAAAGTAATTATTGAATTGTAAACTTCAATGTTTTGATTCGATCTTCGGTGGTGATGACCAAAGTATAGAATCCCTTACGCCAATCATTAGATTCAAATGGCATGTTTAAGAAATTCTCGCCTTCACTGATACTTTCAGTTAGACTGTAGAGTTGTCTTCCGTGAATATCAAAAACTCTTACTGTAACGGGTTCATCTCTTTCTCCATAGAGTTTCAATTGAGTTCCTGAAGTAATTGGGTTAGGGAAAAGTGCAGCCTCTAGGTGTGTAGGAGTCAAATCAGGACCAGAAGGAATATCTCCATGAGGCATAGCCGTAAAAACATTATATTGCATAGCGTCTATCTCACAATTTCTCATGATAATATCATGTAATCTTGTAGCTTTTATTGAAGCTTTTCTGGATTCTGAAAGAGCGGGATCATTCTCGTAGTAAAATCTATCACCATCTCTCAAATTTTGAAATTGATTTCTGATGATGATGCTTACAAGTTCACCAAACATAGAGCCTGGAATATGTTTTTCAGCAAGCATTCCAACCCAAGCATCTAGGTTATTGATGTCACCGTATAAATTTTCTAATAAAATAGCTTGATTTGGATCATCAGTCAAGTCGTTGAAGTTATTCAAACTTGTCAATCCATATTCGCTTCTTAAAGAATTGTAATCTATCAATCCTCTTTCTCTTCCTCTAACAATATTGATAGCCGCAAGATCTAAGCCAAAACCTCCTTCTTCTGAAAACAAGAAGTTCCTAACATCATCAATTACTTTGGCGTCCATTTCTTGTTGCACTTGCGTCGCCATTCCTTTTGCATAAGGTTCGATACCACCTGCAAATTGGACTTCGAGTGGTTGAAAGAAACCATCTCTCAATGCGAGGTTACCACGATCAATGATATCTCCTTCATTATCCATTCTGATAATTTCACCATTTATTAGGGTATGTCCCATTCTAAATGCTGCTGCAGAAAAGACATTATTGATTGTTGCATCTACATTAGATCTATAACCACTGTAAGCAGGCAGATTAATATTGATAGACGGCAACCATTCTTCGTAGGTGATTGATTGGATATAAGCACCAATCATTCTTCTTGATTCTTGGTAAAGTTTCTCTCCACTCCAAGAAGGATTTTCTTGAGCAAAAGCATCACATAACCTGTTGTGCTCTCTTAAAAAGATTGTGTGTAAGGAAATCAAAAGAGGGTTTTCATTTGCTCTTACATCTCCTGCTACAAACAATTTATTTCCAGATCCAAAAGCATCTTCCATGATGGGAGTATTTGGATCAAATTCAGAATTATATTCTCCAGAGATTGTATTCCAAGGAAGAAGGTCTCCTTCTGAAGTTTTTAGTTTTCCATCTCCAGCGTTTGTTCTTAACCATGCTGCTCTTTCGGAAGTAGATCCATAAATTACTGAAGCATCAACGAAAGATGTGACTTCATTTTTATATTGACGAGGGTTATTTTCACCTACCCCTGTTCCTTCTACTGCCTTAGACCTTGGCAAAAAGATTGAACTTCCAGGTATAAAGACTTGATCATCATTTGGAACCTCAATAGCGAGTTGTTCGGTGCTATTATTTTCAACTAGAGAAATATCGTGGTCTAAAAATTGGCCAAAAGCCCAGACATAAGATGAATGATTGTAGCTATCATTTATGATTATCGGTTGATCAAAAATTATATTGGAAACAATTCTAGCGTTTGGCTTATTTACATCATCAATAATAGACGAGCCATCAAGGTAACTGTTTTCAGTATCTCTTTTTAGCTCAGTTTCAAAGGCACCCCAGTGAATATTTTCAAGATTATTCTCAGTTCCTTCAATTGTTCTGACTTCTTGTGCTTGTATTCCAGTTATACAAGTAAAAAAAGCAAGAACCCAACACAAGTAGGCTTTTGTAGAATACATATGCGTTTTACGTCCTATGGGTTTATTGAGTTTCACGGTTGATTTCCAGATTGCAAATATATAGAATAAAACGTCAGCACTGTTACGATAAATAGGTTTATTCACAGATAATTTTCTATCAATATTGATAAATGCAACTATAAATTAGGACGGGAACGTTTACTTATGATGTAATAAGTACGTTATTTGATGAAGTTTTCAAATATATGTAATATTTTACTAATATTTAACTCATTTTAAATCAATATTTTAATAGAGACAAGCTTGCCTTCTTTCAAAATATGTCTAAGTATCCTAATCTTATCCATTTTTAGCATGGAGCAGGACGGATATGGGCAAAATGAGTTGTCAAATCTTCATGAAATAACATTATCCAGCCTAAAGGACACTCTTATTATTACGGAGGGTCCTATTATAGTTAATTCAGTTACTTTAAATCCTGCAAAATGCTTGGATGAGGGGAGTTTAAAAATAGGCTCAAAAAGCATAAAATTTAGCCCAAAACTCATCTGCGAAAGCGAAAATGATAGCATTTTGCTATCATATCGGCTTTATCCAAATGTGTTAGAGCAAAAATACTGCCTAATTGATTCTGCCAAGATAGAAATGAATGATCGAGTAATAGATATCGCCTATGATCTCGGTCGAGGTGTTAACGATGACAAGGCTATAATAGCTTCCAAGAAAATGGACTACAGGGGTAGTTTTTCTAGGGGTCTAGCCGTTGGGAACAGTCAAGATCTTGTACTAAATTCCAATTTTGATATGACTTTGCAAGGAGATTTGGGCGGAGGTTTGGAGATAAAGGGGGTAATTTCCGATGATAATATACCGATACAAGCAGAGGGAAACACACAGCAATTAAGGGAGTTTGACAAGGTTTATATTGAATTATCAAAAGACAGAAGTTATTTAAAAGCCGGAGATTATGTTCTTGAGGAAGATCAACGATATTTTTCTAGATATTATAAGAAACTGCAAGGGGCATCCATAGGCCACAGTACACAAATCAAAGAAAAAGAAGTCGAAGGAAACATCAGCTATGCTGTATCCAGAGGGAAATTTGCTCGACAGAGCTTACAAGTCTCTGAAGGAAATCAGGGCCCTTACAAGCTCACAGGAAATGATGGCGAACGATTCTTGATTGTATTATCAGGTACAGAACGGGTATATTCAGATGGTAAATTATTGGAGAGAGGTGAGCAATATGATTATGTCATTGATTACAATAGTGCTGAAATTGAGTTTACCATCAACCACATAATCAATGAATTTTCACGAATCATTGTTGAGTATGAATATACAGATCAAAATTTCTTAAGAACACTTTATGCTGGAGAAGTAACTGTATATGAAGAACACTGGAATTTTGGTGTCAATTTATATTCCGAACAAGACAATACATCCATTGCAGGTTTCGCAGAATTGGATTCGACAAGATTAGATATTTTAATCAATAGTGGTGACGATCCAGATCAATCAGTTGTTAGTGGAATTTTCATACCAGAAGAAGACGATGTTAATGCTGTATTTTATAACATAAGATTCGATCCAACATTTGGTATTCAATATCTAGAATACTCTGAAGAAAGAACAACTGAATCTGTCAGTGCAATTTTTTCAGAAGTTGATTCTGGAAGTGGCTCTTATATTATTGACGAAGAAATTGCTATCAATCAAAGGGTATATCAATATGTTGGTCCGAATCAAGGCAACTACTCCCCTGTCGTCAATTTGATTACACCAAAACAAAGACAGCTAATCAATATTTTTGGCAATTATAAAACTGGTGAGAACTCAAGTATTGGAGCGGAAATTGGCATAAGTGGAAATGACGCAAATAGATTTTCAGACATAGATAATGATGACAATAATGGAACTGCATTTTTATTAAAACACGAACAAAACAACTCAGTTTTTAATAGTTCCAACTGGCAATTTTCGAGTTTAATATCTACAGAGTATAAGCAGAATAATTTTTCTGCACTCAACCCATATAGAGCTCAAGAATTTAATAGAATTTGGAGTCTTGATCAAAATACAAACACTGCGACGATGCAATTTGCTGAACTTTTGGGCACAGTGAATACCCTCTTGAGTTATAAGAATAAATTAAAGATAAATTATCAGTACAATCACTTTTCACAATTTGAAAATTACACCGGTAATAAGAATTTTGCTTCGGTTTTGTGGGATGATAAAAATTGGAACATCTTGGCCTCAACTGATTTTCTAAAATCTGATTCGAAATTAATTGAAAGCAGTTTTTACATTCCTTCATTTTCACTAAACAATAAGTATGGAGATGATGGCTGGAGCTATGGTGCTTATTACAATAAAGATCAAAATAAAAGAGTATTACTCAGCAGTAATGAAGTTGAAGATTTGAGTTTTCAGTTTGAAAGAATGGGTGCATATTTTGGTAAAAAGATAACAGACAAACTTGAGTCAGAATTTGCAGTAAATCGCAGAAATGACTGGGGGATTCTCAGTGATAAATCAGACCTTGGACTTGCAAGCAATACTTTAGAATACAAGTTAAATCTCAACTGGAAACTTGATAAATGGTCAGTGCTAAATATCAATACAACTTATAGAGATTTACAAATTCGAAATCAAGAAATTACAACTGCAGAAGCCAACTCAAGTTTTTTTGGAAGGATAAATTATGAGCTCAATTTATTAAACAAAGGTATTCGTTCTGAGACCTTGTATGAGACTGGATCTGGTCAAGAAGCAAAGCAAGAATTTCGTTATTTGATGGTTCAACAAG
>CALHKJ010000017.1 GCA_938033975.1 uncultured Saprospiraceae bacterium
GCTGGCCTATGATGGAGGAGGAAAAATTAGCGAAGCGATAAATTCTGAAGTCATATTCTCTCTCAGTAGATTGGATAACTGAGACTTAGGGTATAACGCTTTTCTCATTATGAGATTGGTTTATTGATTTAGACTCGTCGCTCCCCGCGACGAGTTTTTTTTTGCCCAAACTTAAGATCTAATAAGATCTTCTAAATGTTTGAAATTCCTATTCTAATTTCAATTGCTTATATTAGGATCTAATTCAAGTAAACAAGGATGAAACAGATAGTCTTAACGCTACTCACTTGTTGTATTAGTCTGCTAGTTCAGGCCCAAATAACAGACTGTACAACTGATAGATATCAACAAAGTATTTTTAATAATATTCAAGTAAGATCTGACATTACTTTTGGTTCAGCCGTAAATATTTTAGGTGTAAACCAAAGCTTGGAGATGGATATCTATGAACCAGCTCCCAGCGAAGAGTACCTTAGTAAACGCCCTTTGGTTGTTATGCTATATGGCGGCGCTTTTATCGCTGGAGATAAGACTGATTCTGATATTGTTGCTTGGTGCGATAGCTTGGCTCATCATGGATATGTATGTGCGGCTGTTGAATATAGGTTGGATAATATTTTTCATTTTGCTTTACCTAATCAAGGAGTAAGAGCTGCATATAGAGCAATACAAGATGCACATGCTGCAGTAAGATATATTTTAGAAGACCCAAACAATGAAAACTTTAATGTAGATCCAAATTACATTTATGCGGGTGGGTCAAGTGCTGGAGCAATTACAGCAATTCATCTTGGATATATGGATGACTCCGAACGACCTGCTGAAACTTTTAATGTAGGATTCTTAGATCCCGATATGGGTTGTATCGCATGCTCAGGTAATACCTATAATCAAGCATTTGAGGTGCGAGGGATTATTGATCTGTGGGGAGCGACTTTAGATTTATCTTACTTAGATGCTACAGATAATATTCCTATGGTCATCATCCATGGTGATCAGGATGGTACTGTTCCTTTTGTTTCAGGTCCTCCGTTTGGAGTATCATTATTTCCAACAGTATATGGTGCGGTTCCAATGGATGCTGAGCTCACAACCAATGGCATCGCTCATGATTTTTATCCTTACCTTGGAGAAGGTCATGTATTCTACGGTTCGCCCAATGTCTCTTTTCCAAATCAATTGTGGGATCCTGTTTTTACTCAAGCTCAGGAGTTTTTATATAATAGGACCCTTGCATTTAACTCACCAGTTCCTACTGGAATAAATAATGTATGTGCTGGAGATATTATCACCTATCAAGTGCCAGCCAATTCTAGCTCATTGTTTTGTTGGGATGCCATCGGTGGCACAATTGTTTTTTCTACAGCCAATACGGTAACTGTACAATGGAACAGTTTTCCAGCGCAGCTCACGGTGACTGAGACAACATGTGTTGATGTGTCAGGTGTACCATCTAGTATCAATATCAATTCAACCCCAAGTTCATACTCCACGGCAAATGGTAATATGTTGACAGGTATACAAGTTCCAGTAGCTGATTATGAAACAGATGGTGTCATTGAATCAGATCAGTTGGTGCAATTAGATCTAAGTAATCCCAGCGCTACAAATGTAGATTATGATAGCAAAACTTTAATCTGTTTGCAGAATGATTTTGAGGTAACTGCTGATGTAAACTTTCATGCTTTCATTGATGGCTGTGGTGGGCAGTAGGGGACAGGACTCATTTGCGGAAGCGAATAAAAATAAATCATAATGCAAAAAAAAATAGCAGTATCCGTTGACGATACTGCTACTAGCTAACACCCTATTGTTAATAGAGAAAAATGAGAATTTGATTCAAATATAGGCTCATTTCTAACCATGTCAAAAATTGATTTCTTTTATGCTATTTATATGCAGGAGTGTATCTACTATCAATCTGAATAGGGGTAGAACGGAAAAAGAATAACCGTTTTAATTATTTCCACAAACAATAGTTTTAGTTGTAGACATGTAAAATGCTTGGCAAAATTGAGTGACTAATAATTGACAAATGAAAATGCAACAAATTTCTTTTATTGTTTTATGATAAAAAGTAAACATTCAAATTGCGTAAAGAGAAATGAAGGATATCTTTATAATTTACGGTTCAACCATAAACGTCTTACTTATATAGCTTTGATTTGTATTCATTTTTGACCTCGAATATTCACTTAGCCCTAAGTATTTGTCACCTATTAAACTAAAATAGAAGAGGCAAAATGTTAAAACCTTGATTTTGATGAAGATGACTTAATAATTACACTAAATTACTTTCAAACAATTTTCATGCATAGTATTAAATTAGTAATTCTCATTGGCATAGCTTTGCTTTGGATACCCACTATATGCTTTTCACAATGTCCACCAAGTTCTGTTATAATTAACACACAACAAGACATTATTGATTTCAATGCAAACTATCCTACTTGTAAAAACATAACAGGAAACTTGAGTATTGATGGAGCCACCATTGTTGATTTGAGCTTATTAAATTCTATTGAAAATATATCTGGTAGTTTAGAAATTTTAAATACATCATGTCTCGAAGTAGAATTTGAAAATTTAATAAACGTAGGTGGCAGACTTAAAATAAATGATAATAACCTTGCAACAACCATCAATGGTTTTCCAAATTTACAGTCTGTTGGTTTTGAACTTGATATTGTAAATAATGCAAATTTGAATAACATCGTAGGATTCAATTCCTTAATAGATATACCATCTAGGTTTTTTATAGATAACAACGCTTCACTTGAATTAGTCTCAGGTTTTAATAGCCTAAATAATGTTGTAGGCCAGTTTATTATTAGGAACAATGCCCAACTTGACAGTTTGAAAGGATTTCAAAATTTCACAGTAGCTCTTAATGACTTTTGGATTATATTAAATCCAGAGCTTGTTTATATTTCTGAATTTCCAAGTTTTCAAACTGTTGGTGATGTTTTTCAAATTAAGTTCAATAATAAATTAGAAAATATTGTTGGATTTAATGGATTATTGTCTACATCAAACAATCTTGAAATTGTTGGATCTGCATTGAAAGTTATTGATGGATTTAATAACCTTGTTTCTGTTAATGGTGATTTAGAAATAAGCTTTAATCCCGTTCTGAATTCAATCAATGCCTTCGGAAACTTAAATACTATTGGTGGCGATTTTGATTTTATTGCCAATACTCTTTATACCGATTTACTTTGGTTAAGTTCATTAAATTTTATAGGTCGAGATGTCAATATTAATTCAAACCCTAATTTATCAATATGTGATATTATTTGTTTATTAAACATTACAAATAATATTGGTGGGATTATTAATATCAGCAATAATTCAACTGGCTGCAATACCCTGCAAGAAGTAAATGCTTCTTGTGCCAATCCATGTGATGGCATAAATGTCTATGTCAATCCTGTAATAGATAATATCAATAGTGGTGAAATTAGTATTATTTCAGATGCTATAATCAATACATCTCAAAGCATCTTGTTCGAAGCAGGAAACTTGATCAACTTAGATCCAGGCTTTGAAGTTACTGCGAGCACAAATTTCACAGCTCAAATATGGCCTTGCTATTAAACAACAGAATTTTTAGTCTTTCAAAACAACTCTTAGTCTAACTTATTTAATTATCCTTAATCACAAGACTCAGAGTTCCCGGTTCTCGCTTCTCGCTTCTCGGTTCCCGGTTCTCGGCTCTCACTTCCTCATAAGTCTTAGATTTTTCGTCTTGAGTCTCCCATCTTAAATCTTTCGTCTCCAGTCTTCTTCTCTAGTCTTTCGTCTCGAGTCTCCCATCTCAAATTTTTTCTTAACCCAAGTCAATGTTTTGTCTACTTATTAAATAGAATTTTGAATAAAATAATAATTCACTTCTAATTAATAAAACCAGATAAAATGAATAAGTACAGAATATTGCTCTTAGCGCTTTTTTTGTTTGTCTCTTCCTTCGAGACTATTGCTCAAGATATTGTTACTCAGTATTTTGAACCCGTAGATTCCAAAGAAGAGAAATTATCCGCCGATGACATTTTTGCATCAAGCGCACTTTATAATTCTATATCCGAATTAGCAAATCCAGCTCAGCAAACTCAATATTTAAATCAGTCAAGAATATATTCAGCTGACAATTTATTTTCTAGTCCAAAAAATTCAATCCTCACAGATAATTTATTTCAATCACCAATTAAAAACTCGACAATGATTACAAATCGAAGACTCAAATATTCAAGCTTATGGGCCTTTGCATCCTTAAATTATTTATACGCTGACTTGGTTGGCCTAATGGATTTAAATCTTTTAAGCCAATATCAAACTGGAATAGTAAATGGTATCGAGATTACACCTGGTTTTTTAACGGGTGCAGCCGCATACATGCAGATACCGCTAGCAAATGTTTTTTTACCTCTAGTAATTAAAAATGATAAGGTTTTGCGTTGGGTGCAGATTATTTCCGGCAGCATCGCAACCTTAGCTCAAGGTGCTACTTTGTTTGTTGGCAAGCCACAGCCTTATTACCTTTTATTTTCTGCAATTGAAATGGGGGCTACCGCCTTTATTACCTATGATGCAATAAAATGGAAGCCGGAATCAAACAGGAAAAAGAAACCAATTGATTTTTGATTATTTCTTTTTTTGAAATATTCTTTTTTTGATTCTACTTAATGATTCAGGCTTTACGCCTAGATAACTGGAAAGGTGAATTTGAGAAATGCCTTGGATCAATTCAGGTTTATCTTCAAGTAACTTAAGGTACCTTTCTTCCGCAGAACTATTTTGATATTCTGTGAAATGTTGTTGTTGTTTCAAGATTTCTTTTTCGAGAATCATTTGAGACAATTCAAGAAATTTAGGATTTGTTTTCATGAACTCTGAGCCTTGATTTTCATTGGCAATCAACAATACACTGTCCTGAACACAATCTAAATAAAATGTAGAACTTGATGGTTGGACTTGTCCAATAGCTGGGAGAATCCATTCTTCTTCGGTGTAGAAGTTTGTGATTCTCTCAGTTCCATCTTTTATAATGTATTGACGAACACAACCTTTAAGCACAAAATAATTATCGTGGACAACTTGACCTTCTTTTAGAAGAATATGTTTTTTACCAAATTCACGAATATCTATGTCTTGAGTAATCGCAGTTTTTTCCTCTTCAGTTAAAGGTCTGAATTTTGAAAAATATTGTACTATTTTTTCTTCCATTTTATTTTTTCAAAAATTATTATTATCCGTCTCAAATTTGGCTTTCAATTTTTGCTCCTACCAATATAAGTAATTCAAATTTGCTAACTGATTTTAGTGATATTCTAGCTGATAAAATTTCATGTAGAAAATGAAACTATGTAACTAAGCCTCGTGCAGATCAATGTTTACGTTATTTAGTAAATTTGGCTATGAACATCAAGCAATCATTATTTTTATTTTCAGTTTTACTTCTATTATCATGCAGATCCGAATCACCAGTTGCGGAAACTGGATTTGAATTTGACTTTCCAGTAGATTGTTGCGTGCTAACACAATACACAATCAACGGAATTTCTAACTTGGAAGATGAAGGAATCCGACTTTATGATGCCTGCGTTTTTACTCCTGATGGAACTCAAGCCGAAGCAGACACATTTTTAATCCAATCAAACGATCAAATAGAAACAATTTCCAAACTTGAAATAAGTGATATTGATGGAAGCATTGTTTTTACACGAGAAGAATTTCCTCCCAATGATCCAGCTTTTGGCTGGGACGGTAGAGTAGATCAGGTGCTTAAGGAAGGACCTTACAAAATAGATGTAAATTTTGAAAGTCTAAACGGTGTTGAAATAGACTTATCCTATATTGTTTGTGTCATTCCTTGTGTTGAAGGTGGAG
>CALHKJ010000018.1 GCA_938033975.1 uncultured Saprospiraceae bacterium
TCAATAGTCCAGGTGGATCTGTATTAGCAGGTCTTGGAATCTATGATACAATGAGATACGTTTCTCCAGATGTTGGAACAATCTGTACTGGATTGGCTGCATCTATGGGAGCTGTATTGTTGAGTTCTGGAACAAAAGGCAAAAGAACATGTTTACAACATAGTCGAGTGATGATCCACCAACCATCAGGGGGAATGCAAGGACAATTCACAGATATGGAGATTTCATATGAATTGATTAAGTCTTTGAGAAAGGAATTATATGACATTCTAGCTGAAAATAGTGATCAGACATTTAAGAAGATTGAAGAAGATAGTGAGAGAGATAAGTGGATGACATCAAAAGAAGCAAAGGCCTATGGTTTGGTCGATGAAGTATTGGATCGAGATAATCCAAGAAAAAAGGCATAACTTTAGCAGAAATAACAAAAAATAATCAGTTTGAAGTCTAGAAACCAAGAACACTGCTCTTTTTGTGGCAAAAACAAAAAAGAAACAGTCATCCTCATTGCAGGGATAGAAGCTCACATTTGCGAGGCTTGTGTTTCACAAGCGCACGATATCCTTACTGAAGAGATGATAAGCAGGGATTCTAAATCCGCTGACTTCAAACTTCCTGAAAATATAACACCAGTAGGAATTACTGAATATCTTAATCAATATATCATTGGTCAAGATGAGGCAAAGAAATATTTATCAGTAGCTGTTTACAACCATTATAAGCGATTAAACTATACAGCTAAGGATGAGATAGATATTCAAAAATCAAATATTCTTTTTGTAGGAAGAACAGGTACTGGAAAAACACTAATGGCAAAAACCATTGCCAATTTTCTTGAAGTACCTTTCACAATTGTGGATGCAACTATATTTACAGAAGCAGGATATGTCGGTGAAGATGTAGAAAGCATGTTGAGTCGTTTATTGCAAGCTTGTGATTTTGATGTTGAAGCAGCTCAAAAAGGAATTGTCTACATCGATGAAATAGATAAGATTGCTCGTAAGAATGACAACCCATCTATTACAAGAGATGTATCAGGTGAAGGTGTGCAACAAGCCTTGTTGAAAATGCTTGAAGGTGCAGATGTAAATGTACCGCCTCAAGGAGGTAGAAAGCATCCTGAACAAAAAATGATAAAGATCAACACAAGTAATATTCTATTTATTTGTGGAGGTGCTTTCGATGGTATCGAAAAAGTAATCGCACGAAGACTAAATACTCAAGTCATTGGTTTTGATAAGAGTGGAGCAGATGAAGTTGATCAAGAAAACTTACTACAATATGTGAATCATCAAGACCTAAAGAAATTTGGTTTGATTCCAGAATTAATAGGAAGACTTCCAGTACTTACTTATTTAGAGCCACTTGATAAAGAAGCATTAGTAAGAATACTTACTGAGCCAAAGAATGCATTGCTTAAGCAGTATAAAATGCTTTTTGACATGGAGTCTAAAGAATTGCAATTTACGGAAGGAGCAATAGGCATGGTTGCAGAAAAGGCCATCGAGTTTGGTTTGGGAGCAAGAGGCCTTCGTTCAATCTGTGAGGCAATCTTGACAGATGCCATGTATCATATTCCTTCAGACAAGGAAATGAAAACCCTAGTAGTTGACGAAGAGTATGTAAAAGAAAAACTACTCAAATCCAAGCTCCAAAAACTGAAGGTAGCCTAGCAAAGAGGTCATAGATCTTCAGCAATAACTATGTTTTCCAACCTCTTGGGATTCCAAGCCTCTGATCTCTAAAAAAAACTCTGACATCTGAAATCTGACCTCTGACGTCTACAACCTACTTAACCACCCCCTCATTAATCTCATCCATACTATATTTCTTATATAGTCTTTCTCCATCTTCAAACTTGAAGTAATCTTTGTTTAGATCCTCATACTCATTGTTGATCCACATGGTTAAAAACATATGTTTTACATGTAATGAGTCATCAAACTTTTTAGGATTTCTAAGGGCTACTGCGGAAACTGTTTTAGATTTTTCTATGGTAGACATAATCCATAGTTCATAGGCCATTGCCCAAGTAAGCATCATTGTCTCCTTATCCAATTCTGCATCATCAACAATGATTTTATCTCTGCCTGCTTCAATATTCTTATTCATGAATGCTCTGTTCCAATCCAAGCGTTTGGAATATTGCTTATGAGATACATGGATACCAAGAATACCCAATAGAATCAATATTGAGATTAGATAAACGCTCCATTTATTTTCTAAAACGGAAGGAAGTATATCCAAAACTAATGGAAGAATTACAAAAAAGCTGAGAGGGAGATATTGACTTTCCAAATAGAATTGATAGGCATCTTTTGGATAGCAAACATTGATCAGCAGACTATAGGCTACCAGGAAAGTGATCATCAATATCAATTTTAAATACTGCGACTTTTTAAGATAATAGCTTGTTACAAAGATGGCACTTGCAAGAAAAAGGTAGTAGTCTTTGACTAGCCAGCCAAAAAATTTAGCCAGGCTTGGCGTGTAATAATTGGGATAGTATTTTGCGAAATTATCAAGCCCTTTCATATGACTGACATCATAATAGTTATTAAAATATAATTGCTTGATTATGTATAGGCCTACAATCATTATTAGATAAAGTATTGAAGTAGTTCTTTGTCTTGGATACTTGAGTAGAAAGAAAAGCGTAGTATATACTAAAGGTATGTTTAGCAAAGGATGTGCAAAGGCACAGGTGATCAATGAAAAGATTGCAAGTGCATGATAAAGATATTTTTTAGCTCCCTCTGTCTGTATGCTTTTTTGAATAGCTGCCACAAAAAGAAATAAAACTGCCATACCTTGTATAAGCTCAGAGGCAGTCCAATAAAAAGTATGTTTTATCATTAAGATATTAAAAAGTAAAAGCCCTAAAGCAATCCATTTACTTTTTAATAATTTGAGTATGACAGTAAAAATTAGAAATTGGAAAACTACAAAACTTAAGGAATATAATTGTGCAATAGAGCTTAATGATAAATTAAGTTTGAGTGCAGTTAATGCAACTCCTTGCGTAAAGACGCTAACAAACCTATTGACTTGTATACAAAGGAAGTCAGTCTCAATTATTTTGTAAAGCATATAAGAGACATCAAGGAAAAATGTTCTTTCCTTATAATAGTATAATGAAAGCCCTCCAAGAATTATAAAGCAGA
>CALHKJ010000019.1 GCA_938033975.1 uncultured Saprospiraceae bacterium
GAAGTACGGGTAAAGGGAATATGTAAATCACCATAAATACTGGTAGTACTAATCTTATCAAAAGCATGATCGTAAAATAAATTATGACTCAAAACCAATTGTTGATCTTGCAAAAAAGGATCTGTACGCAAGAGTTTAAAACCTCCACTTAAATCAAATAATTTCTTGGAACGATATCCAGCAACAGCATTTAAGAAAAGATTACCTCCAATATTTATCAATCCTAAATTCGCCTCGGCTTTAAGAAAAATATCTTTAATATTTAATCCGACCTTTCCATCCAAACTTAATTGAGATTCGCGAAGTTCTTGTATTTCAAAATCAAAATTTTGAAGCTTATGTGTAACTCCAGCAGCTATAAAAACTGGATGCTGCTCACCTCGCCCAACCAAAAACCGATTGGTCATAGTCTTTTGAGCTTGGTAAGAACGAATTCCTCTTTCATCAACTAAAAATTGATCATAAAAATTTACGTCTGTAGAACCAGCAAGAGAATTAACATCATCATAAAATAAATAGTCTGAAGAGCGATAATCAATGCGATGAAACAAATTCCATTTGACTGGATCGCCTATATAATTATCAACAGCAATATTGTAATCCTCTTTTCGTAAAAATGCATCATTCAAATTTACCGGTACATTAAAGCTAGTTCCTATGACAGAAGATGGGTCCACACCCGAAAGATGACCACCATTAAATTCTTCTGTGTGATTATTGCTGGTATAGCTAACGAGCATCTGGTGTTTCTTCTTTGGATTCCTTACCCAAAAACCAATTCCAAAATTTGTAGCTCTTGCTGCTTGTGACTTATATTCGCCGGTATTGGTCACTCGAAAGTAATCAACACTTACATTGACTGACTCCTTAAATTCTTGACTAAACTTTGCCTTTACAATAAAATCTTCTTGACTACCCATCGGAGAAAAACTCAAATCATTGTAGGGTCGATTAAGATTATAAAATTTTAGATTATCAACTGGGATAGTGTAAGCTTCATATTGATCTCTGCGCAACATTGGAAACACAGAATTTCCAAATTCAAATAATGCTGATTGATGAGTAGATCCTTGGTTTCCTAAAGTAAAATAAAATTTATCAAATGCTTTGGTTGGATCGTAATCTTCAAAATACTCTAAAGTACTATCACGAAAAACATACTCTTTACTCAAGTCATTGATGTACACGTAATCCAATTCGATAGAGTCGTTAACATCAGGAATCTCTAGACCCAAAAAACCAGTTGACCTTTCATTGCCTATAGAATCATTTCTGGCACCTCCTCCTTCAACAGGTCTTTGTGAAAAGAGTAAAGAAGAGAGTGTTAATGTGAATAGTATGGTAGAAAAAAATCGCAACAAAGAAAATTATTTTGACACTACAAATTTTTGAGCTAATTGCTCATTTCTATTACTTATTTCAAAAAAGTAAATTCCAGAAGCAAGATCATCAATATTCAAACTATAATTTGGCCTACTTATTTCCCCTTGCTTCAATATTCTTCCAGAAATATCTTTAATTGCAAATTTATAAGCTTCAGGAGATTCAAGCTCTATTTGAATAAAAGAACTTGCAGGATTTGGGTAAATCTTCACTCCAATTTCTAAAATATTATTTGTAGAAACAAGTGGCTTATAATCTTCAACAACAAATAAACCTTCTTGCATGTCAGAAATTAAAATATTTCCAGAAGGCAACAAAGGATATACTCCCCATGCACCAGCATAACTATTGTTGTTCACAATAGAAGATGTTGGATAGTGCATTACTCTCACTGGCCTTTCTCTATCGGTAATATCAAATACCTGCAATCCGTTGAAATAATAACTAACGTATAAATAATTTCCCTTTACAATCAGGTTATGAGGAATAGCATTTGGAATATCTTCACCTAAATCAAAGATAGATTTGGTTTCAAGATCATTTTTATCTCTAACATCAATAGCTTTTAATGCACGTCCATGCGTTTCATCAGCCATATAATAGAATTCTTCTTCATCAGAAAGCCAACCTGAATGATTATAGCCAGACTGCGGATAATCGTCTGGTTCAAGTAAACTCAATAATTTCATATCATCCAACTTATTCATATCAACTATAGCAAAGCCATCAAAGCCACAATTTAAATAAGCAATGTTATCCTTGACATATGCATCATGCACACTGGTTAATTCAAAAGCTTCGAAAGAATTTGTACCAATTAGGTTTTGTGGATTGAATGGATCAGAAACATCAATAATTCTTAATGCAGAATAACCAGTAAGAAAATCAATATGTGAGCAACTGTACAAAAGATCATTGTCTTCATCAATAAAAATATTATGAGATCTCATAATGATTTCATTGGAATCATGAACAACTGAAATTTCTGCAGGTAAAGAACGAATATCTATTATCTGCAAACTGGATTCTCCTTCATCGGCCACTGCATATAAAAAGCCATCATTATCATGATAATCACGATGGATAATGGAAGTCCCCGACTCTCTTCCTTCAACAAAAAATGCTTCGAATATATTGTTAGTATTTGTTACATCAATAAAGTGAGTACCAAGTGTAGATCCTATAATAGCATATTCATGACCATTAACTGAAAGTCCCCAAACCTCGTTGTAAGGATTATCAAAAGTAGCTGAACCAGGTATCTCTTCCGAGCTCCAATGAGCAAGCAAACTACCCTGCACTATATTTTGTCCAAAGGTGGAAACTGTATAAAAGAAAAAGAATGAATATATATATAATCGCATCATGGCTATTTGTGCCTCGAATTTAAGTCTTTTAAGACTTAAACTTTTGCTTTACAAGACAAATAACCAAAATGAAGTAAGTATAATTATAAGCTATAAATCTCAATTTGTCTAAAAACCAAGTTTTGAATGGAATAAAATTAGACTTACTGACTCTAAAAGCCTATTTTATAGATTGTTAGGCTAAGCAGGCAAGATTTTTGCCCTTGAACGAACTAAGAACACTACTACTATGAAAAATTATAAGAAACTGATTTCGAAAAGCATACAGTCTAAAAAACTAATTTCAAAAAAAATGTGTCTTCCTAGAATCGCAGGAGGATCCTCTATGCTTTCTATGATGAATAATACAACTACTATTAATTACCCTACTCCTTCTTATATGTTTTCAAGCAACTAGTTGTTGTTGTTTCCTCCTCCAAAGTTACCTCCTCCATTTCCTCCGCCACC
>CALHKJ010000020.1 GCA_938033975.1 uncultured Saprospiraceae bacterium
GCGATCATTATTTGGTCGCCTTTTTTTATGCCCTTATTTGAACTTTTACCACTATAATTAGGACTTCGTACCATAAATCATGAACTTTTAGCGTTTATGGATTGTATCTTATATATATGCGCCTTACAATAGTCATTTTACTCGCTTTTCAATTTTGTACCAATCAGGTACTCAGCCAACCTCCACAAAGGATTGTAGACTCAGTTGTTGAGACAATTAATGATATTCGAGCAAAAGGCTGTAAATGTGGCAGAAGCTATATGGAGCCTGTAGGTCCAGTAGTATGGAATGATCTTCTTTATCAAACTGCAGCGTCCCATGCCCAAGATATGCTAGACAAAAACTATTTTGGACACATATCAAGGGATGGTAGAGATGTAGGAGATCGTTTTGATGAACTTGGATACAAATGGCAGTTTGCAGGAGAAAACCTAGGAGAGGGCCAAGAAAGCTTTAATGAAGTAGTCCAAGACTGGTTAGATAGTCCGAGCCACTGCAAGATGATTATGAACGCAGATATGAAAGAAATGGGGCTCTCTAAAAGAGGTCGCTTTTGGGTACAACACTTCGGCACCAGAATGCCCAAGAATTATAAAAGAACCAACACAAGATACACCGAAGGAAATTAGTCCTTCTATTCCTCCCTTAATCTAATTTATTCCTCCCTGATTCTAATATCCTCTTTCTCCTAAAGTCGAAAGACGATTTATAATCTTCCCACCACCAGCTGGCGGAGCGGAAGCTCATTCCCACAAATAATTTTGTGCCAAGAATAGTCCATCCTTCCGCTGAATATCAAACTTTAGTTGATTGAAAACATCTGTTTTCATTGAAAGAAGATTCCGCTCCATCCAAAGATGGAGGGAAGATTATAAACTATAATTCGACTTTAGGAGAAATATAGTATTAGAATCAGGGAGGCATTCACTCCCAACTGACCTCTGAAATCTGACCTCTGAACTCTGAAGTCTGAGGCACACATATTACAATACATTTTTATCAGTAAAATAAAAATGTATTAATTACCACCATCTTGCTAGACTAGGTAGCACCTTATTGAATTACATTTGACGTAGAGGAAATCAGTTGAACCCGATCACTGGTTAAGTTCTCGCCTTTTCATATCTGAACAGTCGTCATGTCTGACGACACTCATATTTATTTTATTAACCAAAACTCGTTCCAATGTTTAGAACCGATAAAGCTAAGCGGTTTTGTATACCCATATGGTATGCATTATTAATGATGCTTTTGATAGTCGGGGAATCAAAAGCGCAGACAAGCTGGATGGCTTGTAACAATCAAGTCAATGTTTCGATGGACTCAGATTGTTCTGTAACTGTGACACCCGATATGATCTTAGTAGGAGAGGCAACTTACCCAGCTCCTTACAATGATCTCTCAAATTTTGAAATAACAATTAGTCCACCTGCTTCCGGTTCCGGAACAAATGGGGATTTAATTATTACTACACCTGGTATATATTCAGTTACTGTAACTGAAACTGTTTCAGGTTACGAAAACAATTGCTGGGGTACACTTTTAGTGGAGGATAAACTTCCGCCAGTAATTACAAATTGTCCGTGTCCAGTTGGAAACAATAATCCAGACTGTACCTTACAAGCAACCTGTGATGACATGGATAACATGTTAGATGGCTATGATGCAGTTCTTGTACCTAGTTATACAGATTGTTCAATTAGCTACCTTGGATTTCATGATGTAATTGTAGATGACGGCCCTTGCTATCCTACAAAAATTCATAGAACTTATGTAGTAACAGATGCTGCTGGTAATAAAGCCACTTCATGTGTTATGGAATATACTGTTGATCCAATTGATATTTACAACGATGTCCTTGATCCCCATAGTCCGGTTGAATTGCCATGTGATAGCGGATACGCTATGACTGACATTTACAACCATTTTTATCAAGAAAAACTTGAGCTATTGTTGCCTTCAGCAACAACTCAAGAGGAAGAGGATTATGCTCATTACCTTGCTGAATTATATGCAAATAAGTATGCTTATCCAACTCTAAATGGTAATCCAATTGCAGCAACACTGTGTAATATTGCTGTTACTAAATCTGATTTGGTAGTACCTGGTTGTGCAGAATGTCCAGACATTAAAAAAGTAATTAGAGAGTGGACTTACCTTGATTGGTGCTCAGGTGCTTCTCATAAATTCACTCAACTTATTGTAAATGGAAATACTGACGGTCCAACGATTACTGCGAATAATGTAACAGCGTCTGTTAATCCATGGGACTGCAGTGCATCTATTTTAATGCCTCACCCTGAGCATTTAAATGACAGTTGCTCAGATGTGGTAACTTATGATATTACAGGACCTTTTGGTGTTGTTATCACTGAGACTGCTAATGGACATTATCATGTAGCAAATGCTCCAAAAGGTGTTCATACTTTTTATTACAATGCATATGATTGTTGTGGAAATTCATCTTCTGTACCAGTTACAGTAACAGTTGTTGATGCAACTCCACCGGTAGCTATTACTACAGAAAATATTGTAGTATCTCTAACTACCGCAACTGGTGGAACTGGCATAGCCAAATTGTTTGCAGAATCTATAGATAAGGGCTCACATGATGGTTGTGGACCTGTAAAATTAGAAATCAGAAGAGATGGTCAAAATTGTGATATTGTAGGAAATACTACCTATAACAATGATGGACATTCATCAGATGATGACGATGATCCAGACAATGGAGAATTCGTAAAATTCTGTTGTTCTGACTTAGCTGAAAATGGTGTTGATGAAGACGGCGATGGTGTTATCGACTATTCTCAATACAAAGTATGGTTGAGAGTATGGGATGATGGTGATATGGATGGTGTCTATGGTTCTGAAGGTGATCACTATAATGAAGCTTGGTCATGGGTTAGATTAGAAAACAAGGTGCCACCTTCATTGTTATGTCCTGCTGACATCACTGTAGATTGTGAAACTGATATTCATGATTTAACTATCGTTGGAAATGGAGCTGCTTATAGCGCTTGCGGAACTGACGAGGTTCAATATACTGATGAAAATCAAGATGGAAGCACTTGTGCATATGGAGTAATCCTTAGAAAGTGGTTCATTGCAAGTAACCCAGGTACATTCTGTGTTCAAAAGATCACAAGACTTGGTCCTGATTATGCAAATGATGTAGATATTATTTTCCCAGAAGATGTAATCATTGATTGTATGACAGAGACAATGGATGTTCCATATTGGACAGCTCCACCTTGTAATCTGTTGGCATACAGCCTAGATAGTGATACATTCTACTTTACTGAAGGTGCATGTTTGAAAATTAGAAACGAATGGACTGTAATTGATTGGTGTACTTATGAGCCAAACGCTACATATCCTATCGGAATTTGGGAACACACTCAAATCGTGAAAGTAATCGATGAAATGGCTCCTGAATTATTATCATGTGGACCTGTAATGCTTGAAGCAGATGATTCATCAGATGCTGATGGTGACGGGGTTACCTGTGAAAACAATGCAGTGATGCTTACGCAAATAGCAGATGACTCTGGTGCTTGTGGAAGCAATGTAATAAACTGGACAATCCAAGTTGACCTTTGGGGAGATTGGGAATATGATTATACTTTTAGAAGTACAGTTCCTCCTAATCACCCAGATTATGTAGCGCCAACTTCTTCAGGAGGAGAGGTGAAAGTTACTCTACCAGATGGTGTGCCAGGCAGTATGTCTACGCACAGAGTTAAATGGACTGCAACAGATGGTTGTGGCAATGTAAGATCATGTACACAAGATTTCATGGTAGTCGATAAAAAAGCTCCAACACCTTATTGTGTGAACGTAAGTTCAGCGCTAATGAGTGATGGAGAAATCGAACTATGGGCTTGTGATTTTGATCTCGGAAGTTTTGATAATTGTTCAAGTAATGAGGATTTGAGATTTACATTTTCAGATGTAAATCCTGCAGATGATCCTGCTTACAATGCAGCAAGCAAATGTTCAGCAAGAACATTTACTTGTAATGATGCTGGCCAGACATCCCCCGTCGAGGTTTCAGTATATGTATGGGATGAAAAAGATAATTATGATTTCTGTAC
>CALHKJ010000021.1 GCA_938033975.1 uncultured Saprospiraceae bacterium
ATGTAGATGGTGATTTTATGAGCAGAAACAATATTGGTCCGGGTTATATGACTCTCCACCCTGGCGGAATTCCTCATGGTCCTCACCCGGGTGCTTACGAAAGATCTATTGGACAGACAGAGACAGAAGAATTGGCTGTTATGATCGATACCTTCAAGCCATTAAAGCTTACAGAAGATGCTTTGGCGATTGATGATGGAAAGTATTATCAGAGTTGGTTGGACGGAGCTGAGCATTAATTAAAACAGTGGCTCTGTTATGTGGCTGCTTCAAAAGAGATTCAACTTTTAGGAATGTAAACACCAGAAGTACAACATTCAGAATTGATAATTATTAATCTGCTTGACTAACAAATCAAACAATCTTGCTTGATGTCCAAAATATAAATCATATCTTAATTGGCATCAAAAAGTAAAATTGATTAAAAAATTTCTATTCATAGCAATTGGCTTTCTAAGCACTCAAATTCTATTCTCACAACAGTATCAGTTTGAGAATATAAGCACTACGGATGGTCTTTCTCAAAATTCTGTTGTTGCGATTGCTGAAGATTCATTAGGCTTCATTTGGTTTGCAACACAAGATGGCCTGAATAGGTTTGACGGTACTTACTTTATGAATTATGAAATCTTTTTCAAAGACATCACTAAAAGTGATTACAGTCAGCTTGGCAGATTACTTGTTGATAAGCAAAAAAAGATTTGGATGACTACACTGAGTGGAGGCCTTCAATACTACAATCAACAAACTGACAAGTTTAAAGTGATCAAGGGTGTAAAAGATGTAAGTTCTATAATCCAAATTGATGCTAACAGCTACTATGTAACAAGTTTCACCAATGGTCTCTTTTTATTAAAGTTTGACGGATCTGAATTCCTACCAGAAAATTTGATTGAAAATAAATACATCAAACAAATTCATATCGCTGATGAGCTTATACTTCTTACAGATGATGGGCTTATAAAATACAATCCTGAATCCAATATAGAAACTCATCTATTTAAAGGGATGGGCCATATCGGTGATCTAATAGTCAATAACAAGAATGAATACCTCTTTTCGGCACATAGTAATAAGATTTATCAAACAAATGCTTTAGCAAAACCTACACTTTTTTTAGACCTTCCAGGAAAAAGTAAAATCCAGGATCTATTTATTGATAGCTCTAAAAAACTTTGGATTGCTACTCGTGGAGAAGGTCTCTTTTTGTTTGATAATGACAAACTTTCAAACTTTAAAACCAATCCTATAAATCCAAATTCGATAAGTTACAACGATGTACTTTGTGTATTTGAAGATAGCCGTAAAAATATTTGGTTTGGAACGGACGGTAGAGGTGTCAATTTATTACTAGGAAACCAGAAACCTATCAAGCTGTTGACAAACAATTTGACTCCACAAAATATACCTGTCGATGTACCAAGAGCAATAAGCACAGATAAAGAAGGAAATTTTTGGATAGGAACATCAGGAAAAGGTCTTTCAAAAGTTTCAAGTGATTTTACCAAATTTGAAAATTTCAACACTCAGAATTTTTCAAATGTAGGATTCAAAAACGATAGAATCATGAGCTTGTATCATGATGATTTAGACAATCTTTGGATCGGCTGTCAAGATGGAGGACTTTTATTAAAGAGGAAAAATGAGGCTACTTTTAATCAAATTGAATTAAAAGCCAATACCATTTGGATCATTAAAGAAGCAGATGATAAAAATTTGTGGATTGGCACAAGATCATCCGGATTATTGTTACTCAACAAAAGCACTTTTTCTTATCAAAGTATTCAGAATAATACCGGCTATAAAGATTTAGACAAAGAAAGCATCAGAGCTATCACAAAAACTAATATCAAGGGACAATTCTTTATCGGAACCGAGAGAGGGAGAGTCTTTGAAATTGAAAACTTTCAGGTTTCAAAGGAGATTTCAATAAATGCATATGATCTTGGATCCATAAAGTCATTGCACTACAGTGATAGTAAACTGTGGATAGGATCTCAAAAATCAGGACTCATAATTAAAGATTTATCTAACGAAAAAGAATGGCATATCAACAAATCAAAAGGTTTGCCCAACAATGTCATTTATAGCATTCTTCCTCAAAATGGAAAAGAACTCTGGATAAGCACGAACAATGGAATTTGTCAAATTGATAAAGAAAAATTATTGACTGATGAATCTGGATATATAAAACAACATCTGACAACTTCAAATGGCTTGGTCAGCAATGAATTCAACACAGGTGCATTTCACTTGGACAGTACAGGAACCATGTATTTTGGTGGAATTGATGGAATAAATTGGTTTAATCCAGATGAGATTACAAAAGACACGAACCCAATTAACATTGTTTTGTTAGACCTAATTACCTCAGACAAAAACGGGAGTAAAGTCATCAATCTCATCAACAAAGCTGAAATCGAGCTGAAATATCCTGTAAGAAACTTCCAACTCAAATATATAGCTCAATCATTTTCCTCAAAAAGTAAACCAAAATACAAGTACATGTTTGAAGGAATCAATGAAGACTGGGTTGACAATGGAAACAATGAACTTGTCAGTTTTTCAAACATAAGTCCTGGAGATTACACCTTTAAAATTCTTTGCACAAACAAAGATGGTGAATGGTCCAATAATTCTACCAATCTCTCAATTAAAATTCTACCGACTTTTTGGCAGACAAATTGGTTCAAATTACTAAGTATTATTTCATCTGTGACCTTACTTTGGTTTTTTTATCATATAAGAGTTAGGGAGTTAAAGCGTTCCTCAGAATTGAAAGAACAATTAAGTTTAATAGAAGCAAAGGCCCTAAAGTTGCAGATGAACCCACATTTTATTTTTAATAGTTTGAATGCAATTGACAATTATATTCTAAAAAATGAAAAAATAATTGCTTCAGAATATTTATCAAAGTTCTCAAAACTAATGAGGCAGATTTTAGATTTTTCAGAACAAAGCCAAATTTCGCTAACTCAAGAGCTTGACATTCTAGAGCTTTACATAAAGATGGAGCAACTTAGATATCATGATCGTTTTGAATACACGCTTAACATTCAATCTGATATAAATACAGATGAGCTAAAAGTCCCACCGCTTGTACTACAGCCTTTTGTAGAAAACGCGATCTGGCATGGCCTTATGCATATTGAAAATGGTGGCCTACTAAAGATTGATATATTAAAAAGCGATAGTGGCATCAAGTGTCTAATAGATGATAACGGCATTGGTCGAGAAAAAGCTGCAATTATCAATTCTAAGTCTGCCACTAAATCAAAATCTTATGGAATGAACATTACTGAAAAACGACTTTCTTTAATTAACGACCTGAACAAAAATAATGCATCGGTTTTGGTTCATGATAAAAAAAATGCAGATGGCTCCGCTGCAGGAACGACTATTGAAATTAATTTCCCAAATAACTAAGACTTACTAATTCTAAGATTACCACTAACCATTTATTTTCCGCCACTTACTAAGTCGTCCTGCCACTCACTCATTAGCCATAATTTAGCCTAAATATTACTGCATTTTTGATAAGAATAATACAATATTGAAAATCCTAAATATTTAACATGAGGAAGATAGTTTTCAGTCTACCCTTTTTATTATTGCTCACTTGTACGACACACTTATTAGGTCAACTTGGAGATTTGTTGGACGCTTTTGAAGTTTCCATAGATCCAAGTGGCAAGGATAAAGCCTTACCAACTAGTTACACATTTGATTATGAGTACCAATTGGAAAATATTTACAAAGGAAAAAAAGATACGATAGTTATTCATATGAATAAGAGTGCAAGCATTGTTGCGGTTGTTGAGGATGGAAAAGACGAAACTGATATAATTCTAACAGACCATTCTCTAAAGAAATCCTTACTCTATAAAATTGGCAAAAGAAATGGTAATAAAGGTATGATGAAATTACCATACATGGATCTTCGTAAAATTGCAAAAAAGATGGCGGATAGAAATAGCACCAATTCAACGATTGTTCCAACTGGAAAAACAAAAATTATTGAAGGCTATGTCTGTGAAGAATACAAAACATCTGACTCAAAAAATACTGGCTATATATATGTAAGTAATGATACAGAAATTGCAGGCTTCAACATTGCTGGAATCTCAAATGTTGATTTGCCAAATTCAACCTCTTCATTACCGGGTTTTCAAGATGCATTACTAATGGAAATGACCAGCCACAATAAAAAGAATCCAAAGAAAAATGCATATGGCTTTAGATGCGTCAAATTGAACAAAAGTAAATTAGAACTAAACAACTCGGAATTCCATAGAACCAATTAAGTGCAACCATTATTTCAACGAGGTTTTATGATATCTAAACAATAATCTATATATTTTGGAAACATTTAGTTAGCAAATTAAATCAATTTCCAAATGTCGGTAAGCTCAATAAAAACAATTCTCATTGATGACGAGCCTGCAGCACTTGAATCATTGAAACTAAAGTTAGAAATGTATTGCCCTGAAATCGAGGTGATTGCTACGTGCAATACAGCTAAGCTTGGCTTAAAATCTATCATTGAACTCAAACCAGACTTGCTATTTCTTGACATTGAGATGCCTTGGATGAATGGCTTTGAATTGCTTAATTGCATTGCTGACAACATTCACTTTGATGTAGTTTTTGTTACTGCCTACGATCAATATGCCATCAGAGCATTTAAGGTTAAGGCACAAGATTATTTGTTGAAGCCAGTAGACAAGGATGATCTAATTAAGTGTATTGAACGAATTAAGGGTAAGTCTGAAAACTTCAATCAAGCGAAATTGACAGGCATTCTTGAAGAAATGGATAATCCAATCAGCTTACAACGCATTTTACTACATACTAAAAATACGATTGAAGTTATTAGACAAGATGAAATCATCTATCTGCAAGCAGACTCAAACTATTGCAATGTCTATACTACTGACGGTAAACGACTAATGGTAACTAAAACTCTCAATAACTTAGAAAAGCTACTCGACCTCAATCAATTTATTAGAATTCATAGGTCCTACACTGTCAATATTAATTTCATTAAAAAAATCTCCATTGAGGATGGAGTGTATGATGCAGTCTTAAAAGACGGAAACAAATTGCCAATCAGCAGAAGAAGAAAGGAGAAATTACTTGAATTACTTAATGAGATAAATAAGTAATAGTCGTGAGGCTCCATCTTACAATCCCCCTCCTACCTTATTTATTCAATAAGCCAAAACAA
>CALHKJ010000022.1 GCA_938033975.1 uncultured Saprospiraceae bacterium
GCTAATGGAGCTGCCTTTACTGAGCAGAGTTTGGATTCCATTTTGTTGGTACTCAAGGAGGAGTAGCAATAAATCCTCCAATCAAACAATCTTGAAAAGCACTTGAGAAATATAATTTTTAACAAGTTATTAGAAACATATAAACTAGATTTAATTTATAATTACATTTCTTTATAACAGCTTAAACAACAATTCCAAAAAAAAGAACAATGAATCCAAAATTATTCTTCCTAATCCCCTTTCTTCTCATATCGACAATCTATTCCAGTAGTGCTCAAAGTGACGATACACCCAAAGAAGAAATTCCACACTATCTAAGAAAAGATAATTTTACTGTTCTAAGAATTATCATCATGAATGAAGACAATGAAGTCTTAATGATTGGCGGTAAAGATTGGTGGGGAATGCCCTATGTGAATTTTACAAAAAGACAGTTTGTGAATGAAGCTATTGATAGCTTAGCAGTAGAACTCGGTATTGAACTCAAGGATGTCGAATTGAAAGGTCAATTCTGTTTTAAATATGACTACAAACCAACTGTAACTTTCCGTAATTATTATGTTGCTCAATACAAAAGCGGAGAAATTAAAGTTCCGAAAAACACTTTAGAAGATGAGTTTGTGAATATTGAGTGGGTAGAAATGGAAGAAGCCATCGAAAGAAATGGCAATACTGGTATAAAAGAAATCACTCGTCAGATCCTTCATAATCCAAATCAGGTATGGGGAGCCTCTTTCATGGTCAGCCATACTGAAGATGATCACCCTACCATCATGGTCGAAGACTTTTATCCTTTGTTTAATAAAGTCAAAGAAAAATAATCATAACTCAATTGTAGCTTAGACTCAATGAAAAAATTACTTTTTACCATTTTTATTTTAATATTCTTTTTAAACCTTGTGAATGCGCAAACCAAGTATGAAAAAGAATATAGAATCAACACTGAGGAAGTTCCGCAACCAGCCTTGGAGTTTGTCAAGGCCTTGAACTTCACTAAAAAGATAAAATGGTACAAGGAAGAAGGACTTGACAAAATTTCAATTGAAGCAAAGACTAAACATCTTTCTAGAAACTACAGTATTGAGTTTAGCAAGACTGGAGTAATTGAAGACATTGAGATAAAAATTAATACTTCGGAAATCCCAACAAATGTCTATCAAAGCATTACTCAGCTCTTAAGCGCAAAATATCAAAAGGTAAAATTTTCTAAAATTCAGTTACAACTTTCAGGGGATCAAGAATCGATGGCACAGTCGATTAACAATCAAGATTTTGAAACCAATGAGTTAATAACTAAGCGATATGAAATTGAGTTGAAGGCTAAGGAAAATGGAAAGTTTCAGAAATTCGAATTTCTTTTTGATCACAATGGAGAGTTATTAAGCAAGGCCATTATTCTACTAAAAAACAGTGACATCCTTGAGTTTTAAATTTAGAATTTGTGTGTTTATGTTGATAGTTTGCTCGTATCACCTTACTGCTCAAAGCAATTTTCAATTGGGCTTACTACCTGTAGTCAATGTCAACAAAAAATTACAAAAGGACTTCAAGCTAAATTTTAAAACTGAAACAAGACAGATAATTCTACACGAAGATATTTTTGAATTAAAACATGGACTACTTGATTTTTCATTGGTGCTCGCAAAAAAAATTGGCCTAAGCAGCTCCTTGGCAGGTGGCTACTTTTTAAGATTCAGAGATGATAGACTAATTCAAAGATCTATTCAACAGTTTTCAATCACCCAAAGCAAAAACTTTTACAGAGTTTCACATCGCTTTACTTCTGACCAAACATTTTCAGAAAATGAAGAAACTAGCTTTCGTCTGAGATACAGAATAGCAGGTCAATTTGCACTTAATGGACAATCTGTCAATCCAAGGGAATTTTATATTAAGCTAAACAACGAGTATTTAAACGAGTGGCAAAGCAATGACCACGAGCTAGAGATTAGGATAGGTGTTTTTCTTGGCTATGAAATCAATGACAACAACAAATTGGAATTTGGATTGGAGAATAGATTAGATTCATTTACAACTGAACTTAGGAATAGAGCATGGATAAACACCGCCTGGTATGTTGCCATTTAAATCCATTGCAATCATTTAGTTTGAAAATAAAATAGAGAATTTCTATTATTTCTTGTGCATTAGATACTTCCTCACAATCATTTGTTTCGCCTTATGTTCGTCTACTCTATTTGCTATATTTTCAATGGAACCAAAATCCTTCCCTAGCTTAGAAACTGGATTCGTGTGGGAGAAAAACACCCAAAAGGAACTACTAGATTCAACACTTTGGTTTTGAATAACATTTACTCCGATGGTTTTCTCCCAAGTACCTAAATTATAATTTTCAAAATTATATGCTTGATCGTGTAGCTCGTTGTAAAATAAGAAAGCCGGAACACCCGCATGATGAACATAAATCATTTCATCAGGCCCTAGCTCATCTCTAATATAATTCAATCCAGCCTTAGCATCTTCAAACTCCATTTTAGTCCAAAAATATTCATAGCCTTTTTTATTTACAATCGTCAGCATTGCAAACACTGCCAAGCCTATTTTGAGATACTTATTTGATTTACTCCACGCCCATGAAAAACCATAAACCATAATCAAGCTCAACATTGGAATTAAAAATAAAGTGAGCCTTGTCAACAAAGAATACATATGAAGATGTGAGGCAAGCAAACAAAAGACAAGAGGCAGTATCAAAATGGTAAGGGCTGGTCGGTTTATTTTATTCAACTTGAACATTCCTAGAGCAAAAAAGACTATACAGCCAATCAAAGAAATAGTAGTTTTATCAGTCACTGACCTAAACAAGCCAAGCAATAAATTATAATCTGTTGTCATGGCTTCTCTACTAAAAGGCAACAAATCAAAGAAGTATCGATTATGAAAATTTTGCAAATAATCACTTGTTGCATCTACTCTTAAAATCGAAAAGTAGTAAGCGCCAAAAGAAATCAGCCATGGCATTCCGATCATAATCAAGTAGCTAAAATTAAATTCTCTTTGCCTCAAAAATCTAAATAACAAATCCATACCTATGGCTGCTAAAACAAAAACAATCGGCATGCAACACCAAACAACAAAGGCTCCAAAAATGGCAAGTTGAAAGGCAGAGCTAGAAGTCCACTTTTTATCTCTATTCCTAAGATACCAATAACAGAATAGCAAACACAAAAAGGCATCTAAACTGTATTGTTTTAATTCAGTACTATACCTAATTGCCAACTCATTAAATGAAAAAAGCAAAAGCAAATAAAGCAATGGTATTGGATCCAACTTCAGAAAACGCCCGATAAGAAACAACAAAATCAAAGTTCCAATTCCAGCCAACAAAGAGATAAGCGTGAGGCTATATTCATTTACACCACCAAGCTGTGTCATGACTTTTAATGCGGAAGAAAAAACTGGCGGTGAGTATTGCTCATAATCCAATGGCTTGAAAAATTCACCATAATTCTTTTCCACAATATTGCGAGCCAAATTAGCCTCATCAATAATAAAAGATCGATTCTGAAAATAAACTGCAAGCCGCAAGGAGACGCCTAGGATAAGCGCTGATATCAGGAAGTAGTTTGTAATTTTTTTCATAAGAAAGAAATTCTATCTTAATGAGCCAGAGATCAGAATTCAGTATGTCAGAGTGCAAAAGTCAAACGTCAAACGTCAAATATCAAAAACACCAAGTTCTCCGAAATTACCTCAATGTCCCGGTTCTCGGTTCTCGGTTCCCGGTTCTCAAAACTAAACCAAACCCTTCAACTCTTCTATCGCCTTAGCTATACCAGAAGCATCAGTACCACCAGCAGAAGCAAAGAAGTCTTGTCCACCTCCACCACCGTTGATGTGTTTCGCAAGATCTTTGATCAACTTGCCAGCGTGCAGTCCTTTAGACTCAATTACACTCTTGCTTATCTGTAGCATAAGTTGAACTTTAGCACCTGTCTTCACTCCCAGAAGTATAACAGCATTGCCCTGTCCTTTCTCCAAGTTTGTAATTAGTGTTTTAGCAATTTTAGCATCATCCATCTCTATCTCTTGAGTCAAAAGATTAAGGCCATTGACTTCTTCAAATTGACCAGCTAAATCTTTTTGCATCGAACTAGCAGCTTGCAATTTGAAAGACTCTAACTGCTTTGATAACTTCTTGTTTTCTTCTTGCAAATCCGACACTAACTGAACTGTATTTTTAGGATTTTTAAACAAGGATTTGATATGCGATAGTTCGTGACGTTCTTCATTGATTAATGACTCAGCAGCATTAGCTGTAACGGCTTCAATCCTTCTTACACCTGCTGCAATAGCAGATTCATTTTTCAATCTAAAATATCCAATCTTTCCTGTAGCAGATACATGACATCCTCCGCAAAGCTCATTTGAGTAATCGGGATCAAAAGTGATCATTCGTACATAGTCACCATATTTTTCACCGAATAACATCATGGCACCAGCATCCTTCGCATCCTTAATTGGAATGGAACGGTGTTCTGTCAATTGAATATTCTCTCTGATCTTTTCATTGACTATAGTTTCTACTTTTTGGATTTCTTCATCTGTCATTTTCTGAAAATGCGAAAAGTCAAAACGTAAATAATCATCCTTAACCAAAGACCCTTTCTGTTGGACATGAGTACCTAAGACTGATCTCAATGCCGCATGCAACAAGTGAGTTGCAGTGTGATTGTTTTCAGTCAACTTTCTTTTTGATACATCCACAAAGCTATCTACACTTGCTTCTAAATTTGCCGGAAGGCGATCTACAAAATGAATAACTAAATCGTTTTCTCTCTTAGTTGTGAGTACTTTTATTTTTTCATCACCTACCATCATATAGCCAGAATCTCCAACCTGTCCTCCACCCTCTGCATAGAATGGTGTCTTATTTAATACAAGATGAAACTGCTCTTTATCTTTCACTTTCACTGTACGTGTTCGTAGGATTTTTGAACCTTTACCTGTAAGATGATCATATCCAATAAAGTCTACTGCCGTTTCTGTATCAACAATATTCCAATCTCCTGTCTCGCGTTGCGCATCTTTTCTACCTCTTTCTTTTTGCTCTTGCAAAGCCTTATTAAAACCATCCAAATCAACCTTGACCCCATTCTCTGAGGCGATCAACATTGTTAGGTCAATTGGGAATCCATAAGTGTCATATAGTTCGAATGCCTCATCTCCTGCAATAGTTCCAGTAGATTTATCCAAAAGGTCAAGACGTTTTAGGCCGGCTGCCAAGGTATTTAAAAATGACTTTTCTTCTTCCAAAATCACCTTGGCAACAAAACCTGTTTGTGCTTTAAGCTCTGGAAACACATTTGCGAAAGCGTCAGATAAAGGCCCTACCATTGTATGAAGGTATGGCTCTTTGATATTTA
>CALHKJ010000023.1 GCA_938033975.1 uncultured Saprospiraceae bacterium
GCGGACGAATTACTGTTAAGCCATTTGGCTTTTTGAAATCTGAGGCAATCTTTGCTAAGAACTTGCAATATGAAACTCCTGCACTACAGGTCAATTCTGTTTCTTTTTGTACACGTTGCATAATTTCCTTGGCTACCTCCATTCCATAAGGAATCGATTTTTTATTGACAGTAACATCAAGAAATGCTTCATCAAGGGATAAGGGTTCAATAAGGTCTGTATAATCTAGAAAGATTTCTCTGATCTGCTTTGACACTTCAGAATAAGCTTGAAATCTTGGTGGCACAAAAATTAATTGTGGACACAACTGTTTGGCTTTCCATCCAGGCATGGCAGAACGCACACCAAATTTTCTAGCCTCATAACTTGCAGTTGTCGTCACACCTCTATTGCCTCCACCTCCTACCGCAATAGGCTTGCCCCTGAGACTTGGATCATCTCGTTGTTCTACAGATGCATAAAAGGCATCCATATCAATATGAATAATTTTTCGAGAATTGGAGGACATGAGGTAAAATTACTGAAGCTAAATTTAATTAGCGACTACTTACCAGATAAGACTTTGTGAATATCTAAACCATAAGCACGGATGGCAGGAATTAGAGAAGCAATGATGCCCAATCCAAGAGCTGCAAGCAGAATATAGAGGTCTTTCATTCCAAACATTCCAACACTAAAATCATAACCATAAGAAATATCCAATCTACCTGCCATGAAATACATCGCAACTCTTCCAAGAATCAACCCAATCACAGAGCCAATTGCTGCTAAGATTAAACCTTCAAAAATCACCAATGAAAACAACTGACCCGGCCCTGCTCCAGATACTCTTAAGAGTGAAAGTTCATACTCCCGTTCTTTTAAGCTATTGAGCAAGGATATGAATATACTGATAGCCGAAACAAGAGCGATTAGAAAACCTAACACCTGAATAGCTTTCGTACCCACTCCCATCATACTATACAATCTATTGATTTCAAATGGCGGCGAAGCAGCCATCATGTCTGTGTTGTTATTAATTGTCCTAGGAAGATTCAATGCATAGCGATTGGTCTTACTTGCATACTGCACCAACATAGAAGTAATCTCTTTATCCTCATGACTCATCAAATCTTCACGACTTAGATCATGAACATGGTGGTCGTGATGATGGTGTGCATGGTCATGTCCCTCGTGATCATGTCCTTCGTGATCATGCTCATCATTACTTCCTGCAGGTTCATCCACATGATCATGAGCAGCCCAAACTGTTGATGTCGCTGTCAAGATCAACTGGTCCATTACGGAACTACTCGGTTTCAATATTCCCACTACTGTCATTTCAGAATGCTCATGGAGTGCATCTTCATCCTCAGTAAATCCATGGGAGCTTGCAAAACGATCTCCAATTTTTATACCAGCTTCTTGCGCAACAGTATGTCCAATTGTAACCTCTAAGGTGTGATTAAATAATTTCCCTTTAGCAATTTCTCCATTGTACAATTCCAAAAACGAATGATCGGTACCAACGATTCTATATCCCTTATGGCTATCACCAAGTGATAATGGAACCACTCTTTTAAATATTGCAGGATTTGGTTTTAAGTACGGTTTTGCCTCTGCAATGGAAATATTTCCAGTAGGATTATCTATGTGGTACATGTTACAAAGGATCATCTGCAATGGACTTCCTTTTGCTCCAATTACCAAATCTATATCAGCAAGATTGTTATCAAATTTTTCTTTAAGTTGATCATTTAAGATGAATAGAAAACTCATCAAGCCAACACCCAGACCTAACAATAAAATATTGAGAATTAAGGTCAAGGGACGATGCATGATATTTTTCCAAGCTACCTTAAACATTCACTTCGCTTTTGTCTAAAATAACTTTTTTCTGCACCAAATCTTTCAATCGTCCATCGTGAGTCACAATCACAAGTGCAGCATCAATTTCAAAAGCTTGTCCCTTTAATAAATTGTACACCGCTTCACAATTGTCATCATCGAGTGCAGAAGTAGGTTCATCTGCCAATATTAATTTTGGTTTGTTGACAAGCGATCTTGCAATGGATACTCTTTGCTTTTCTCCTTCACTCAAGTCATTGGTCGACTTTGAGATATATTGCTCAATATTCAACTGCGACAAAATGTATTTGGCATATCCAACATCCTGCTTTACGCCTGATAATTTTTGCGTAAGCAATAAATTCTCCAATACATTAAGAGACTGAACAAAGTGATTCTTTTGGAAGATAATCCCAACATTCTTTCCACGAAATTTATCGAGCGAATTACCAGACAGCGTAGAGATATCTGTATCACCAACAATAACTTTTCCGCTCTTAGGAGGCATCAATCCAGCAAGTAGATGCAGAAGGGTAGTCTTACCAACACCAGACTGCCCCAAGACCAAACAAGCCTCATCTCCTTTCACGCTAAAATCAGGAAATTTAAGGCTCGGTCCTTTGCTATAACTATATGCCAAATCTTCTACTCGGATCATCAATCCAAAGATAGTAATTTAATTTTTAGACTCTAGATAGCAGACTCCAGACTTTTAGACACCAGATATCAGACTTATATCAGCTATCGTAAAACTATCAAGTTGTAATCAGGAAATATTTCTCTCATCAAACATCAACAATTCACTTCCTCAACTTAAACACCACAGGCAAGGTATAAAGTACACTCACTGGACGACCTCTTTGCCTGCCAGGAATCCATTTTGGCATTTTATTCACCACTCTCAGAGCTTCATCTCCACATCCTCCAGGAAGATCTCTCACTATATTTGCTTTGGTTATATTTCCAGATTGATCCACTACAAATTGAAGTATAGCTCTACCTTCAATTCCAGTTTCTCTTGCAATGGTAGGATACTTTGTATTTGCATAGACAAATTCAAGTAATTTTTCTTCTGCACATTTCATTTTATCTTCTTTTGTTCCATCTATATCTTCACAGCCAGGAAATCGCGGCATGACTTCAGCTACTACCATAAAATCAGGTTCATCTTCGACAGGCGGTGGGGGAGGTGGCGGTGGCGGAGCCGGTGTGTCTTCCACTTCTGGCTCGTAGTCCTGAATTTCAGTATCTGCATCAATATCCATCGATTCAAATACCGGTTCGTCTTGTACAATTTCCTCCTCAACTTCCACAATCTCAACAGGGGGTGGCGGTGGTGGAGGCGGAGGTGGTTTTGGCTTGTCTGGTTTCGTTCGCTGTACTTCCATTTCAAGATCCACAGCTAATGCATCGTCAGGTATATAAATTTTTTCTGGAGCACTGACCCAACTGAATGCACATAAGCATGTCATCATTGCAGAACCTAAACCAAACATCCAGATTGGTCTACTCACCGAGAAGACATCCAGTTCTTTGTGTTTGTTTCTTGATTTTATGCCTTTCGGCAAATGTTTCCCTTTTTCATAATCACCAAATTTCTTATTTGATAATTTTTTGTACCAAAGTCGTAAGCCAATTATAGCTGCGGCAATTACCACACTGATGGCCATTAAGGCATATAGCACGCCTATCCCGGTTAGTGTTAACTCAGTCATAAACATTCATTTTGATTTACAATTAAATATTTCCCGAAAGGGAGATAAAAGATCAAGCCTAGATCGAACCCATATTTGGTTCCACTGAACTTTGAAGAGGCCTCCTCATTACTTTCAATTACTTGATCTATTTATTAGATGCAAACACCTCACATTTTGGTGTGCGTAAAATCATCAATCTGCGAACTACCAAGTTTTAATATTAAAATCTACTGCACTTCGGAACACAACCCCTCTATCAAAGGGACTTTGATGGAGGGAAAGATTATTTTAATTGTTCATCCAATTAAATAATCAGGGAGGCAGTACCCCGTTCACCGAAGCTTTGGCGCACGAGAAATTTCAATTTAAAAAACTACGCCTAATCCCAATAAAAACAAAAATGAATGCCGAGTAAAGAATAAAAAATGGAATGATAAATTTTTCTAAATCAAAGATCAACATCACAGCCATGATCAATAATTGAAAGCCAAGCCCGAATGTTGATAAGAGCGTCATAAACCAACTTGGAAATGGTTTGCTTTTTGTAGCATCGCGATCCAACCAATAAATGGTTTTGTCAAAAGCGATGTAAAGCAAATTATAGATTTTGTAAAAGATATTTACTGTTTGTTGCGACTCTCCCTTGAAAGCAGTTGGAGCTTCGTCTTCAAATACTCGACTTGTTTTATCACCATTGACATTGTTTCTCAAAATGACA
>CALHKJ010000024.1 GCA_938033975.1 uncultured Saprospiraceae bacterium
GATGGAGATGTAATTGTTGCTTTATCATCTTCAGGAAAAGCTAGTTATGAAAATTCCTACAATGGAGGAATGGGATCGAATGGATTGACTTCAGCAAGGCATGATGTTTTAACCAAAGAATATGCAAGAAAATATCCTGAATCTTACGAAAACTCTATTCCAGATGCAGTTGTTTATTCTGGATCAAAAAAGTTGACTGATACCATTTCAATTGATGGTGAAGAAATTACAATTGGTAAATTGATTTTGTCACCTACACGGACATACATGCCGGTTTTGAAATTGGTATTAGATCAATTTAAGGATAAGATTTCAGGTATCATACATTGCACTGGAGGTGCACAAACAAAGGTTGAAAAATTCATTAAGAATAAACACATCATAAAAGATGGACTAATGGAGATTCCTCCTTTATTCAAACTTATTCAAAAAGAAAGTGGCACTGACTATAGGGAGATGTATAAGGTATTCAATATGGGACACCGTTTAGAAATATATTTACCTGCCCAATATGCGCAGGCAGTAATTGATATTTCAAATAGCTTCAATATCGAAGCAAAAGTAATTGGAAGGGTAGAAGAATCAGCTGAAAATAAAATCTCCATCACTACTCCAGATGGAGTAGTAACTTATTGATTACTAACCGTTATTCTTTTGTTTGTCTTTCCAGTTTGATTTTGCAAGTTGTTGTAGATCCTCTACTTCATCTGTCTCATCAATTATTTCTTGACCCAATAGAGTTTCAAATAAATCTTCCATACTTACAAGCCCAACGATATTTCCAAACTCATCATTCACCACACTTAAGTGTTGTTTTTGTTTGGTCATCTTATTGAATAGCTCAGGAAGAGGAGTGTTGTCATTAATAAAATTCACATTGGTTTTTATCTCAGACATTTTGGTATTCATTTTGTCCTCAGCAAGTAATTCTAAAATCTGGTCCTTAAGAACAATCCCTGTGATATTGTCAGATTGATTTTGAAAAACTGGAATTCTCGAATAAGGGATCTTCATTCCTTTTTCATAAAAATCTCCAAGAGTTTTATTTTCTTCTACCATAAAAGCCACCGTTTTTGGGGACATAATATCTCGTACAGTTTGTTTTTCGAAGCTTAGGAGATTATTGATGATTGTGCTCTCATTTGCCTTTAAGGCTCCACTCTCGCTACCTGCTGCTGTGATAGCTAAAATATCTGATCTTGACAAAACACTTTTTTCTTTGTCAGACTTAAGTCGCTTGGTTATGAATTGAGAAACCCAAACAAATGGCGCAAGTATAAATAATAAGATTTTTAATGTTGATACTGTAAATGGAGTCAAGGACTTCCAGTTGTTAGCTCCAATCGTTTTTGGTATGATCTCAGACAAAATCAGAATTGCCAAAGTCATAACTCCTGCAACTATTGATTCGTAACTAAGGCCCATAAAGTCTTGATCTTGAAAAATCTTTCCCGCTACTGATCCTACTCCAATAGCTCCAACTGTGTGGGCAATGGTATTTAGAGTTAAAATAGCAGATAATGGTTTGTCAATATCTTCTTTGTATTCCTGTAATGCCCTACCAGTTGCAGTTCCTTTAGAAACCTCAGAATTGATATATGAAGGCGTTATACTCAGTAAAACGGCTTCTAGAATTGAGCATAAAAATGAAAAGCCTATTGAAAGGAGAAAGAATATTACTAGTGTTGTATACATTTCGGTTGATTTATGTATCACAAATATAACAGACCATTTTATTAAATAAAATTATAATATGTGCCATTTATAAAAGAGAATTTGGCTATTTTTAGCAAAAGAGCCAATTTTCTATGCCTGAGATGTGTAGACTAGAACGAATATTATGAGCGTTATACTACTAACGAATTTTTGTTTGCCAAATGAAAGACAAATTCTTGATTTTTGGGTAGTATTAACATCATAGGATTTTATAATATTATAACTTTCTAGTAACGAAACTACAAGACTATGGAAAAATGGGTGATGAGCTCAGGAATGTACTTCCTGAAGTTTGGGGTATTACTAATATTAGGTTTTATCCCAATAAAAAACGAATTTAAGTCTGATGCACGAGACATTGTAGTCCAGGTACCTGTTATGAAAATTAATGCTTACATGATGGGTATGGAGGAAATGGATCAAAGTGTATACAGCAATCTTCAAAACAATATAGATTACTTGAATCAAGAATTTGAAGGGAAAATTGGCTTTGAATTAGACAATCTTCATATTGATGTAAACGGTGCATACCTTCCCGATTTGTATAATAATTTTTATAGAGGTGAAGGCGAGTTTGTAAATCAATTAATATCTCCAATAGAACAACAAGGAGCCATCAATGTATATATATTTCACACCTACTGTAATGAAGGTACTGATCAAGCTTTAATGGGTTTTACGCCAGTATTGAGATCTGCTCACAACAAATATGAATCGGCATCTCCAAACTTCGATCGTATTTATATGGCATATGAGGGTTTGGAAAGTCAAACAACCTTGGTGCACGAAATGGGCCATTTTTTAGGACTTAAGCATCCATGGGAAATTACAGATTACGAAAAGAAATGCATGGGTATTGTTCACGATAATGAGCAACATAATCACATGGCATACGGTAATGAGGTTAACCACTTCACCTATCAACAGTTAGAATTTATGAGAAAGAGTGCAATGGATCACAGGCAATATCTTGCGGATAGAGTGGTAACTAGATCTTTGCAACCTTAAAATTACTATCTGAGTTAGGGGCAAAAAAAATCCCAAACTGTCATAACTTCTTTAAGTTGCGGCTGTTTGGGACAAGTAATCTTAAACTCCTAACACAAATATATCGTATTGTGCTTGTAAATGAAAGCCATATATAGAATATTTTTAGATATTAATTAGAGATATTTATAAGTGATTGATAGCCAATTGTTAACTGATTAAATTTTCTTTGAATCTATGTAAAATTTAACTTTCTATACTTCAATTCTGGCCACAATTCGCAAGCTTTATCATCCTTTGCAGTTTATTGACTCAAATTTTGACAAAGAGTGATCTTATTTTTAGACTTAACATTCATCTTCTTAACTTGCAGCCGAACCGTATTAAATGAGTCTAAAGTCCTTTCTGAAAAAAATATTAAAACTAAGTCCCATAGCCCTGTCGAAAAATCATGGCTATGATCTAATTACAAAAAAGATTTTTCATAAGGTCTTAACTGAATCAAGTAACTGTATTGACGTAGGTTGTCATAAAGGAGAAATACTCGATTTGATGTATGGCATGTCTCCTAAGGGTACACACTTTGGTTTTGAACCTATTCCAAACTTATACCAAGATCTGCAAGATAAGTATGCCACAAATGCTAATTGCAACATAAGCTCAATAGCCTTAAGCAATAAAAAAGGAGAGGCAAATTTCAATTACGTTGTTTCAAATCCATCCTATTCTGGTTTGAAAAAGAGAAGCTATGATAAAAAGAATGAGTTGGATAAAATAATAAAGGTCCAAACAGAAAAATTAGATAAACTTATCCCTTCTGATTTGAAAATTGATATGATCAAAATTGATGTGGAAGGTGGAGAGTTATTAGTTTTAGAAGGAGCTGAGGGGATTTTATCAATGGACAAACCAATAGTCATTTTCGAACATGGACTTGGAGCATCTGACCATTATAACTATGGGCCACAAGATGTCTTCTCATTTTTCAATAGGTTGGATTACCAAATTTATACTTTAATTGACTTCCTGACAGAAAGAGGGCCCTTGAGTGAAGATGCTTTGTCTGCTGAATTTTACGGCAAGAAGAACTATTACTTTATTGCAAGCACCGAATCCTTTCCTATAAAAAAAGGGAGAACCTGATTCAGATCCTCCCTTTAGAATTTCTTTTTTACACTTAGTTATTGTGGTATTCTTGGTTGTGTGCCAATGCGCCTCCACAGCCGCTACATGAACCAGCTCCCGCTGCTCCTCCTGCACAACCTGCTGGACAGGTATAATGATATACTCCATTGGCATTTTGAGCTGGTGAAGGTGCCGGTGTAGGACTCGTTGTTGTAACTGGG
>CALHKJ010000025.1 GCA_938033975.1 uncultured Saprospiraceae bacterium
TCATTTGACGACCCACAAGACTTCCCATTCAACATTAATTTAACATTAGAAGCAACGACTCCACCAGGTGAATACACCATTACATTTACAGCTACTGATACCTCTGGAAACACAGGAGATGTTGAAGTAAATGTAGAAATACAGTAAATTATATATATAATTTGTATTAATTTGTATTTTTATAATCAAGCTTAATAATTTTTAAACAAAACAGATTAACATGTGGAAAGAATTTAAAGATTTCATTTTTACGGGTAACGTAATTGATTTCGCCATTGCCGTAATCCTTGCAGGCGCTGTAGGACTAGTAGTAAATGGTTTTGTAAACGATATCATCATGCCAGTAGTAGGACACTTTGCAGGAGGACAAGACTTCTCTACAATGATGATTCCTTTAGGTGATGAAATGGTAGATGGTGCACCTAAAAATGCAATCAGATATGGTGCATGGATTAATTCAATCATTAACTTATTAATTGTTGGATTCGTATTATTCATGCTTGGAAAAGCTAAGATCAAGTTTATGGGAGCTGCTCCAGATCCAGATCCAACACCAGACCAAACTTTACTTGCTGAAATTAGAGACGCTGTAAGAAAGTAATAAAATAACCGATCAATAAATGAAGCCATTGTTTTTTAGCAGTGGCTTTTTTTATGCACTTTTTTCATTTACGAGCTATCAACGATAACATTACTATTCATGAACTAATTACAACAAGTAAGTTGACAACAAGACCTCCTGCGATAGGATCTCCCGCATTAAAGAATGAGCCGTTAAGAAATTATTTCTGAGCCTAGGATAAGAGTGAAAAGTGTGTAAAGCTGAAGGAACTAATTAGAAGAAACTTTTAGACCAAAATATTCTAGAATAACATTTGTGTTGCGAGTTTTTTCAAGAGCGAGTAGGAGAAATAATTTTAGGTGAAGGCTTTACAGTGGTGACTTTTTTTGCTTACTTTTTTGCGTGGTTGGCAAAAAAGTAAGAAGCATTAAAAAACAGCACATATAATACTTAAGCCTAATTATCCCTTTTCATTTTAAAACCTAGAGATTCGAGAACAGTCCAATAAGTTGGAAAAGATTTTACAACTACATCTGGTTCCTCAATAACAATATCACTTCTAGTTGCTAGGGCAGCAAATGCCATCGCCATTCGATGATCTTGATATGTTTTGAATGAGGATTTCGGATCTTCATAATTTCCTTCTACCATATAATAATCTTCAGAGGTATTCCCCTTAAAGCGTGAAGGTAATTTAGACATACTTACATTCACTTTTGCAAGTTCGTCTTGAAGCGCCTTGACTCGATCCGTTTCTTTGATAAATAAGGTCTGAAGTCCAGAGAATAATCCTTTGATATTTTTTACTGCACAAATACAAGCAATCGATTGTGCAAGATCTGGTTGTCTAATAAAATTGTATTCGAAAACATCTTCAGAATTTGGATTGTGTTCGATGGTCAACTTATTATCTTTCCAACTAGAATCTACTCCAAGTGGTGCCGCAAATTTTTGAATCTCTGAATCACCTTGAAGGCTGGTTTCAAACAATCCATCAATTTCAATTTTTGAACCTTCATTAATCGCGACAAGACTATAGAGATAACTTGCAGATGACCAATCAGCCTCTACAGTAAATTCTTTAGCGACATAATCTTGGGGGGCAATCTTTATCATACTGCCTTCCCATTCATAGTCAATACCAAAGTAGTTCATCATCTTCAATGTCATTTCTACATAGGGTACAGAAACCAAATCGCCCATGATATTTATATTCAATCCATTGGAAAGAGAAGGGGCAATTAATAAGAGGGAGGTAATAAATTGACTGCTCATGGTCCCATCTATATTCACCTTATTTTTCCATTCTGCATTTGGGCTTTCAATTTTCAAAGGTGGGTATCCTTGCTTTTCTAGATAGCTGATATTTGCACCTAAATCATTTAAGGCATTCACAAGTGGAGCAATTGGTCTTTGCTTCATTCTTTCACTTCCAGTCAATATCTGGGTACCTTCTTTTCGGGAAAGATAGGAAGTCATAAAACGGAAACATGTTCCAGCATGTCCAGAACTTAGTTCGCCCTCTTTTTGCTTAAGCAAATTTTGTAAGGTTATAGTATCCTTACTATCTGATAGATTTTTAATTTCAAAATCCTCTTTGCAAAGTGCCTGAATGATTAGAGCACGATTTGCTATTGATTTTGATCCCCCTAATTTGATATTTCCAGTTATCGCATGAGGCATAGCCTCTATGCTTAAAGTAGTTGATTGTTTTGTCAAGATGTATGCTTATTCTAAGGATTACTTTTCTGTCTATTTTTATAGACTTTGTAGATCTTTCCAATATTTGGAACGATGATAAATTCTGTTCTTCTATTTGCAGCTTGAGCCTCTGGATCATTTTCATCATTTGCTACCTTCGGCATATATTCCCCACGTCCTGACGCAATCAGTTGTTTTGGATTTACGCCTAGCTCAACCAACTTTCTTACAATCTGAGTCGCTCTCGAAACGGATAGATCCCAATTGTCACGATACTTATCACTCTTGGTAGGTCTGCTATCTGTATGTCCTTCAATCACCATAGTGACAGCAGGATTCTCAAGAAGCATATCCGCTATTTTTTGAAGAGTTTCTGTGTCCTCCGCATTCACTGAATCAGAGCCAGAAGTAAATCCTGGTACTTCATCTAAGTCAAGATATAAGAAATTTTCTAGTTCTTTGATTCTTTCATTGCTAGTTGACATTGCTTCTTCCACTCCCGTAAATGCGGCATCCATTTCATTCCAAAGTTGTGCAATTTGATATTGCTTTTCCTTTAGATTAAATTCAACTTCTTTTACTTTTTCTTCAGTGTCGGTCAATTGAGTTTCTAGATTAACCAAATTCTCATTTAGGCTCTCCTTGTCTTGAGTCAATTCTTTGTTTTGGGTTTGTAGGTCGTCAATCTGAGACTGAAGATTAATTCGCATCTTCTCAATACTCATAGCCAACTCATCCTTCTCATTTTGAAGAGCAAGGAAATTCTTTTTAGACACGCAAGAACTCAAGATAAATATGGATAGCAAGATTGCAGCTAGCTTTGATGGACTTCTCATCGGGTTGTGTTTTCAAAAGTGAACAACTAAATTAGGATTCTTTTTGTAAAGATACCTAAGGGTTTTTACTGATGGAGGCCGAACGAATGATTTAATATAATTTTATAACGAATAGACCTCAAAAATCGTCCTTAATTGCTAGATTTTTTTTGGTCCAAGCCCGACACGATCCCTAATTATACTATTATCCTGAGTTAATCCAATCAATTGAGTATTGATTAATTCCTCAACTTGAGATTCGTATTCATGAGGGTAGAGTAGATGTATGTTTGGCCCAGCATCTAAAGTAAAGCACACCGGAACATTGGTTTCTTGTCTAAAGGATCTGATCAAATTGATCATTTCTAAGGTATTGGGTTCCATCAAAATATAGGATGGATCCGAACACATCATTTGAGCATGGAGGGTAAGTGCTTCTCTTTCCACAATATTTATAAAAGTATCAAGATCGGCTTGCTTCATGCTCTGTATAAGTGCAGTTAGATTATCATTTGCACTGGAATATCTACTTTCTGCATATGGATTTGAGTCCATCAAAGCATGACCTGCAGTAGAAGAAACTGATTTTTCATTTTTGCTCACGATCAATATATCATCGTGATATGTTTTGAAGAGTTCATCTATTTCATCACCAAAAGGAATAGCAAATTGATTACTACTGCCTTCTATTTTTGGATGTTCACCCCATTGTGCCAAATATGGATAAACAGATCTTGATGCACTTCCACTTCCAAGTCTTGAAACAAATGATGCCTTCTTGAAGAAATTATCAAGTGGACCTATCAATTGTTCATGAATAGAACAAAGACAAAGAGAAAGAGCCGACATAGCGGAAGCAGAGGACGCAATACCTGTTGAATGAGGAAAAGTATTCTCACTCGTTAGATCAAATTTAATTTGCCTTATCCAAGGAAATATATCTTCAATGGAAAGAAAAAATTTTGAAATCTTATTTGCGAAAGCGATATTTTGATTTCCTTCAAAACTGAAATCTAGTTGAAGATCGTTTTGTTTTTCAGAAAGTACTTCGTAATTACAAGTTGTAATTGACTTTGCATTTTGTAAGGTAAAACTTAAGGAAGCATTTTTTGGTAATTGCCTACCATACTTCCCCCAATATTTTACTAGAGCAATATTCGATGGGCTCTCAAAGCTAATTTTACCTCGATTGCCAACGTTAGAAGAATTGATATCCAAAAATTAATTTTTTAATTTGTCTTGTTCGATTCTGTAAGATATATCAAAATCTTTAAGTACCGCATCTAGAATTTCATAATCTCCTTCATTGTATCCTTCTTTCAAATCATAACTGTACAACTTGGCAAAATTATGCCAGTAAAACGCAGTAAAATTGCCACGCAAACCTGCAATCAAATCAAACATATTTTTGTCCAGTTCTTTCTCAATCATTTTGATCATGATCTTACCCTGGAGTTTGGTCATCTTCGTAAGTGGTTCTTCAAATTGGGCCCTCAATTCTTCCTCAAGCTTTTTGATTGCTTTTTTTCTCTTTCTTTTGGAAAGATTTTGAGTGGCATACTCAGTTTCTCTGAAGATTCTGATGGCCTCTTTTGCATATGGATATACAAAAGCTGCGTAATGCTTGAATCTTACATATTTTCTATAATCAGCATCGTCTTTGAAAGTCCGAAGAGAGGTAATACTAACATCACCAAGGTCAGCCATATATAAGGTGTCACCAGTTTCCGTGACCATTGCTGTAACAATCTGGCCTTGAATCTCTGTTTTAAAAATGTTCAGATCATTGTCTGAGCTGCTTATAACAGTATCTTTCACCGCAATTTCATCCTGTTTTATGGTGTCTTGACCAAAAGTGGCCAAAGCTCCCAAAACCAGCAATATTGTTGTTAACACGCGCATAATCATCCCTTTTTATTCTTAACGCAATTTTAAAAATCAAAGTTACATCTATAATGTTGCAATTTTCTTAATCTTTAGCTTTTTGAACTTCCGAATTGGTTTACCTTTGCCAATTCTATGTTAAAAGTATTTGCAAACGCTGTTTCTATCATCTTTCATCCATTGTATATATTGACATATGCATATGGATTATTGCTATTGGTAAATCCTTTCCAGTTTGCAAACTATTCCAAAACCGAACAAGGTATATTTTTCATCTCCATGGTAATGGTAAGTGCAGTAATACCCATCATCGGTGTATTAATGATGCGTTTTTTGGGCATGATAGATGGGTTGGAAATGAAAAATCGTACAGATAGGATTGGTCCATTCATCATAATAGGTGTTTGTTACCTATGGCTAACCATCAATTTTATTAATTCTTCACAAATTTCCTCATTCCTTACCACCTTCATGTTAGGTGCTACGATTTCACTATTTGGCGGATTTATCATTAATATTTTTGAAAAAATCAGCTTGCACACTATTGGTATGGGAGGACTCATTGCCGGATATTTAATTTTAATCAACTACTATAGCTATGGTTCGGCCTCCTTCATTTGGGGTGGCATTGAATACAACATTCATTTGATGTTGATCTTCATTTTATTGATTATCATTTCTGGATTGGTTGGCACATCAAGATTAATACTTGGTGCCCATATCCCAAGAGAAGTGTATGGAGGATTTTTGGTTGGACTATTAGGACAAGTTATTGCAATGCGATTTATATTATAATACAATGGAAGCACTACAGAACAAGATTGAAACAATTTGGAACGATAGGGGTCTCTTACAGAATGAAGATTCAAAATCTGCAGTAAGAGAAGTTTTAGAACTTCTAGATAAAGGAAAAATAAGAGTTGCCGAACCAACAAGTGATGGATGGAAAGTAAATGAATGGATTAAGAAAGCCGTCCTAATGTATTTCCCCATTCAAGAAATGAAAACCATTGAGTGTGGCCCATTAGAGTTTCATGATAAAATCCCATTGAAAAAAGATTTTAAAGGACAGGGTGTAAGAGTTGTCCCACATGCCATTGCAAGACATGGTGCCTACTTAGAAAAGGGAGTTATCATGATGCCAAGCTATGTCAATATCGGAGCATGGGTAGGATCAGGTACAATGGTCGACACCTGGGCAACAGTTGGTTCTTGCGCACAGATAGGCAGGAATGTACACTTATCCGGAGGAGTAGGAATTGGTGGTGTTCTCGAGCCACTCCAAGCTACCCCAACCATCATTGAAGATAATTGCTTCATAGGTTCACGATGCATCGTTGTAGAAGGAGTCATTGTCAAAAAAGAAGCAGTACTTGGTGCAGGCGTTGTTCTGACCAAGAGTACACACATCATAGATGTTTCTGGTAGCGAACCAGTCACTCACAGAGGAGTTGTGCCAGAAAGATCAGTTGTTATTCCAGGAAGTTATCCCAAAGCATTCCCAGCTGGTTCATACAACGTCAACTGTGCTTTGATCATTGGTCAAAGAAAAGAAAGCACAGACAAAAAGACTTCTTTGAATGATGCTTTGAGGGAGCATAGTGTTTCTGTTTAATTGATGTTAGACATTTGATATTAGACGTTTGATTTTAAAATCTTTTGACTGAAAGCATATATCATATTGTTTAATTTTGTTAATTCTAGCTCTAATTTTCTTTGATCTTCTTCTGATACATATTCTAGTTCTTTAGAAATAACCAATTGAGATTGTAACTTATTAATTGACCCTAAAGCCAGTGTCAAAAAGTGATTGAAATGCTTGACCGTTTGGCGGCTTGCTCCTTCGGCTATGTTTGAAGTGATAGATATTCCTGCCCTCCTCATTTGACCGACTAAGCCAAATTTTTCATCATCTGGAAAAGACTTAGTAATGTGATAAATAGATTTAACCACTTTTATCGAATCAATCCAAATATTTAGCTTTTTATAATAATGTTGTTCCATATCTCATAGTGAGAATTGAAGAACAGAAGTAAACAGATCTTGACTATTTTTTCTCAAAAGTCAAAAGTCAAAAGTCAAAAGTCAAAAGTCAAAAGTCAAAAGTCAAAAGTCAAAAGTCAAAAGTCAAAAGTCAAAAGTCAAAAGTCAAAAGTCAAAAGTCAAAAGTCAAAAGTCA
>CALHKJ010000026.1 GCA_938033975.1 uncultured Saprospiraceae bacterium
TGTATTTAAAGTAGCAAAACAACCAAAATTATCTGTCACTGTAACATTGTAAACACCAGAAGACAGTCCTGCTAAATCTTCTACACTTGCACCATTTGACCATTCATAGGAATATGGCATAGCTCCACCAATTACTGTTAAATCAATAGATCCTATATTATCTTCAAAGCAATCAATCTCTACAATTTCAGCTTTTAGAAGAACATCTAAAACAATTACGTCAACACATTGCTCAATACCAGGCCCACAATAATTTGAGGGCTCCACACAAACGTTGTAAGTACCAGGCTCGACTCCTGAAAAATCTACTTCAATTTCATTTGTTCCTGTGCCTGAAACAATATTTGCACCAGAAGGAAGATTCCATGTATATCCATCAGCTCCACTAACTTCAGTAACTGAAATAGTAGATGTACCATATTTACAAGCATAGTAGGCAAATAAAATTGTGATATCTAAAGTAGTGGTCGAGCACTCTACAGGCAATGGAAAACCGTCATCACAAATTTCATAAACTAATTGATCTGTACCAACATAGTTTGTATTTGGTGTATACAGTATATTTCCATTTTCGTCTATTGTAGCAGATCCATTTGATGGTCCTGATAAGATACTCATCGTACCTACATCTAGTAATCCATCAATATCGCTATCATTCTGAAGTACATCAAATGTTGTAGGCAAGTTTACCGAAGTCACTTCAACATCTGGCACTAAAGAAGGTGGATCATTTACATTTGAAAATGTAATTGTCACTGTTGCATCATCACAATAAGAGTTGTCACAAATTTGATAATTTATTATTGTAGTTTGGTCATCTGTCATTCCTACAGGATTAAATAAAATATCCAATCCAGAAACTGAAGCCGACCCAGAAGATGGCCCAGATAAAATTGTCAAGCTTGTAATGTTATTATCTGCGTCAAAATCATTAGCAGTCACATCCAATAATTCACTTGAAGATAAAAAATATTGATCATCCATTGCGATCGGAGCTTCCTCAATATTAATTTCTACTGTATCGCTTCTTGTTGGCAACAAATTATTCAATGCATCTATCGCGCCTTCAACTTTTCCAACATTAATAGCTGGATCACAATTTCCGATTACTTTTAAGGTAATTGTGATTGTTTCGCTATTGGCGCCATCAATAGGACCAATGTTATTCCAAGCTAAGTAACCTGTACTTACATTGTCTGGAGTAACTGATGCGGATACAAATTCCAAACATGAACTATCGAAAATATCATAGATTGGTACGGTTTGCACTTGGTAGGTACCATCATTTATAATATTTAACTCATATACTAGTTCATCATCAATTGTATAAGGACCCGAAGATGGAGAGATCAATGATTTTGTTATTTCCAAAGGAAATATTCCTATAAAATTGACCGTATCAATATGAACCACTCCCTCTGATCCTTCAAAAGACGTTGCAATAATTTCATAATCTCCACCGACATTTGGTATTGTCCATGCTGCTTCATAGGTTTTAATACAACCTGTCTCATCAACTTCACTTGCCACTATATTTTCGACCCCTAATTGAGGGTCAGTAATTTCTAAATTTAATCCTGTGATATCATAGGTGCCAAATGGATCACTAACTGTTGTTCTGATATATACCGTTCCTTCTACCTCTTCACTAGTGATCACAGAACCTGCATTAAAGGCATCATCATAAACTGCTAAGGATTCAATATTAATAAAAGTTGAAGTAGGTAATTCGATTTTTGAAGGGGTATTTTGGCCATCGTAGTCTATCGTAAAAGTTACTCCAGGTTGATTCGATGTTATTGTAATTGATAGAGTTTCTCCAGCTGGTATTAAGGTGGAGAGCGGAAGAACACCCTGCCATGTTAAAACGGAACCATCCCAAGAAGGATTAGTCAAAGTAATAATTTCAGTTGGCGTCGAACCATATTGAAGAGTTGCTATAACATTAGGATTTGCTGGCATCGACCCATTGACAACTGTTAAATGTGTAGTTACAATAATATCATCTCCTCCTTCAACAGAAAAATCAGAACAAAAAACATCATTCATTGTAAATGATGTACTTGAATTGGATGGAAAATGATAGGTAATCGAAAGGAAAGGCTTATTAGTACCTTCCATTGAGGTAATATCGGCCTTATTACTTGAAGTTCCATCGCCTAATATGATTACTCCGTGATTAGAAGACGGATTCAAATACCAAATTTGAACTAAAGAAGCTACATCAAAGTCCAAGTATTGCCCAGTCATACTTGAATTCGTTGTCCAAGAATCCAGACTAGATCCATTATAATTTCCGGCAAGTTCAGAATTCCAAGATGGAGTTCCATTTACTCCACAACCGGCTACAGGTGAACTAAGTGACAGTAATCTATAGACATCTAAGTTCTCAGACCCAGTACCTGTATAATTTTCCTGATATACATTTAAAGTTGCATTATCAATAATAACTCCTGCAGGAATTGAACTAATATCAAACTTAAAATATGGCCTTTGAACATCTGTAATGGACAAAGTAGAACAAGTAGTAAAGGTTAAATCTGCTTCATTGTTACTACCATTACCTTCATCAGAAAGCATACCATCTAATGAAGGGTTAATATCTAGATCAATTATTGTTTCATAAATAAGTTCTGAAGTACTTACTGATGAAGAACTAGTTGTGCTTGGATCAATTCTATCAAGACCCTGCCCAGGTTCTGTCAAATAGAGAAA
>CALHKJ010000027.1 GCA_938033975.1 uncultured Saprospiraceae bacterium
CCAGGATATATTTTTTCAAGCTCATATTTGCGTAAGCGCTCAAAAGACTCCAATAACTGTCTCAAGGCAGGTGTCGCGTGGCCTGGTTTATTTGGATCTTCAGTGACAATTGGCATAGGTGTAATTGATAAAATCATATCACTGCTAAAAATTCTCTTTTGATCTTTTTGTAAGAAGACATGTTGCGTTGGACAATGACCCGGAGTATTTAATACTTTCCATTTTGTATTTCCAAAATTTAAAAAATCTCCTTCACTGAAAAACTTAAAACGCTGCATCTTGCTTATGGTTTGAAATTTGCGAAACATGTTTAAAAAGAATTCAAATTCTTTTAGTTTCTCTTCAGGAAAGCCAAGTGAGTATATCAAGCTTTTCAAAAATTGATTGTAGCTTCTATTCATATCATCTGGATGACTAAACCACCCTTCTGTCATTTTAGGAGCTCTGATGATTGCATTGGTTTCCTCAAGAAGTCTTCCTAACAAACCGATGTGGTCTCGGTGCTCATGAGTGATAATTACCTGATCAATATCAGAGACTTTATATCCATTTGTTACAACTGCATTACATAATGTATTCCAGTTTTCTGGAGTATCTAATCCACAGTCAACAAGGGTCAATTTCTCACCAGGAATCAAGTAGCAATTCACTGATGGAAACATAACATCCAAGGTAACTTCAATTCTAATTGGTTCAATCATTAACCCTTACGTTATTTGTGCATTCCTCCATTTATTGCTGGAAAGTTACAGTTTTCGTATTCAAATTTGTATTCTCTTTTTTGCCTGTCAATAATCATTCGATGACGTGCGCCTTTTGAAGCAATATCTCCATTTGCATAAGCGGAATCACCTTTATATAAAACGATTGTTTGATCTTCAAATGATTTTACAACTGGTAAAACTTTGATCGGTTCTGTTTTTTTCATCAAAGTTATAATCTCATTGACTGATTTACATTTCCTTATTAGTTGTAAGCTTATAAAAGTTGGAGGCATCATTTTTAATTCTCCATTAAAGAATTGATTTAAGGCCTTCTGTGGATTGATCCACTTATGAGCTTTGATTTCACTATTGTCAATTTTAACTGCACTTTCATTTAGATTGGTAGCTGCAAAGAAAAACCAAGTTGCATAACGAATTGGTTGTATCTCAGGAGTAGTCCAGTGTCTAAAAAATATCAAAGATTCTGGCTCAACTTTAATGTTGGCTTCTTCTTCAGTTTCTCTGATAGCGGCTAGTTTAGCAGCTTCTATAATGCTTTTGGAATTCTCTATTTCTTTGAGTTCTATTTTTCCACCTGGAAAAACCCAATGACCAGCAGCAAAGGCCAATGCCTTGTTTCTTTTGAGAAGTAGTACTTCTACCTCATCTTCATTATCTCTTGCCAGCAGAATAGTTGCAGATGGCTTTACTTCTTTCATAACATAAAGATTCGAATTAATTTGGTTTAGTTGTATTAGAAACAAAAAAAAGAGGCTGCTTCCGAAGAAACAGCCTCTATATCGAGAATCTAGTCGCCTAGATATTAATCGATTTTAGTAAATCTCTCAACGAATACTTTATTACCAACTTTAAGTCTGATAATGTATGCACCCGCAGCAAAGTTACTCACGTTCACTTCTAGAGAGTTAGTTCCAGCCGATACAGCGTTTAAGCTGAGTGGCGAGATCAATGCTCCTTTCATGTCGTAAACTTCACCAGTTACATCAAATCTCTCAGAAGATGTTACTTCTAAGTTTAAGTAATCTGATGTTGCGTGTGGATAGATTCTAAGATCTACTGATGGTCTATCAACTATATCAGTCACTTTGATAGCAATAGCATCTGAGTAGCTAATTGATCCATTGTCGTCAACAATCTGTAATCTGTAGTAGTAAGTACCACCTTTTACAATTGTCTCATCATCGTAGTCGTATCTAGTTTCAGTAGAAGTATTACCTTCAGCTTTCACCTCTCCAATTTCTCTAAATGAGTTATTGTTAAGATCTGATCTTTCTACAATGTACTTTTCTGTATTAATCTCAGAAGCTGATTTCCAGAATAATTCTGAAACTCTTCTTGAGTTATTCCATTCTCCATCGAAAGCTACTAGGTCAACAGCAACTGTGATTGAAAATCCTGCATCTATAGTCAGGTTAGTTTCACCTGCTTCTAGTCTTACATTATGTGACAATCTAGTGATTGGATCTGCATCTGAATCCACTGTATCATCTCCACCAATATTTGGTGCGATAAGTGAGTATCCAGCTGGAGCATTGAACTCAACGTAGTAGTCTCCTACTGCAACGTCTACGAACAAGTATGAACCATTCTGATCTGTAGTTTGTCTTGCCACAACAACGTTGTTGACAGCATCCCACAATACAACTTCCACTCCTGCAAGTGGAGTATCGCCTGCATCAGCTTTGTTCATTGATCCACCTGGTTGGTCAATCCAAACAAAGTTACCTATTGCACTTGATGCATAAATACCTGCATCAACTGTAGTATTAATTTCGTCCTGACCTACGATGATAATTCCTGTAGAGCCGTCACCATTGGTGCCATCTACATCACTATCTGCAGTATCAGATCCCATTCCTGGAGTCGTAAATATAAATCCGTTCGGTAATTCGAATGTTACGAAGTATGAACCAGGGATTACATCTGTAAACATGAAGTATCCATCCTGGCCAGTTACTGGATCATTCGCAGTAGTCACTACATCAATAGCAACATCTGGATTTTCCATATTGTGTAACCTTACAGTCACGCCATTGTAACCTTGCTCTCCTGGATCCTGAACTCCATCACTATCGATATCTTCCCATACAAATGATCCTAATGATGAAGTATGAATCAATCCTATATCTACTGTAAGGTTTGAGTTCATGTCGTTTTCAACATCTGTATCACCATCGTTCATTGGCTCAGTTTCGTAATCAACTGTTACTGGATAAGTCATAACTCTCAATCCTGAAACTCCAGGGTTGTATGCGTCATTCATGTTATCCACATCATTATCTGGATCAACAACATTGTTTGTTGAAGGAATACAGTTATGATCTAATTCACTCTCCGGAATTTCTACAATGTAGTCTCCAGGTTGAATGTCGTAGAACATGTATTCTCCGTTTGCATCAGTAGTAGTCCACTTAATAAATTCGTCTGGCATGTTGTCACCTGTAGTTTCTGCCCACAAGTTGACTCTCATATCAGCCATAACCCCATCACCAGCATCTTCTATACCGTTGTTGTTCATATCATTAAATACTCTGTTACCAAGGTTCAATTGACAGTCAGATTCAACTGCAATCTCTTGAGTACAAACTACTGTGTTTCCACATTCATCTGTTCCAGAGTAAGTAGCTATATAAATATCCTTACAAGGTCCACCTGATCCAATAAATACTGGGTCTGATACTGATCCTGTGACAGGTCCACATGCTCCAATGTATTCAGGAACACCAGGTACCCAGTTTGAAAGATCATCTGCAACAGTAATATCTTCAGGACAGTGGATCTTAAATCCGTTGTAATCCAATGTTACTGATTGCGTACAGCTCAAGTTTGCACCTGAACAAGCATCATTATATGAGTAAGTAACAGTATATATTGCACCGAAACATCCAGCAGTTCCTGTAGCGAGAACTGGATCAGAAACTGTGAAGCTTCCGTCAGCAGCACCACAAGTAGTGCCGATTGTTGGTGTCCCTGCAATAAAGTCATCTATACAAGTAATTGTTACATCTTCAGGACATGTGATTGATGGTGCAGGTGCATCTATCGTAAACGATTGAGTACAGCTTGTTGCTCCACCACAGTCTGAATTTAATGTATAAGTTACTTCGTAGATAGCTCCTGTACATCCTGCAGTTCCACTTATCAAAGTAGGTCCTGAAGTAGTTACATCTCCTCCAGCATCACAACCTGTAGTTGTAATAGCAGTTCCAACAGCAATCTGATCCACACATGATACAGTTGCATCAGCAGGACAAGAGATAGATGGAGCTTCACCAGCTAAAGTAAATGTTTGTGTACAAGTAGCGTTTCCGTTACAAGCATCAGATACAGTGTAAACTATTTCGTAGATCGCACCTGGGCATCCAGCAGAACCACTC
>CALHKJ010000028.1 GCA_938033975.1 uncultured Saprospiraceae bacterium
CGTCCGCCGGACAACTGATTGATACAGTAGGGACGGGATAAGAAACACTAAAAAACTCATCACAAATCTCAAAATCTTCATCAGTATCAAACATACCGTTATCATTCTCATCATCAAATAGAGTATATCTTCTTGTTACCAACAAAGGATCTCCAGGACAACCAGTACCTGTAGAACTTATTATTTCACTTGTCATGACAGTTGTGTAACAACTATCATCTATTTGAAAAACGAGATTTTGATCGGTGATTTCGTCATTGATATCAGTAACAGAGCACCCAGGAATTGGAATTGGTGTCATTGGTAATGAACAAGTAACATCAAATGTGCAACAACTTGCAGTTGTTGGGCTTGAAAATGGAACACATTCAGGGTTACCAATAATATTTAAATTATTGACACTCATTGTATATGTCTCTCCATCGTTTGGAGCATCAAAGGTTAAACCTGTCCACACCAAATTTCCTCCTGAATCATACCATTCATAAATATTGCTACCACAAAACACATCTGGTACATATGTTAGTGTGACGGTACCTCCGTTACATACATTTTCAAAAGATCCTGTAAGTGGCGGATATACATATGCTAAACTTGTTGCAGAGGGGTCTTCTACAATACAATCACTTAAAGCAGATGAACCTGTAGCAGTAACTGTATATTCAAATATTAATCCATCACAATCTGCAGATGTTAAAGCTGGACCATCGTAAAAAAACATTGGTTCAGCACAATCAGTACAAGATAAATATTCCAATGTTGGATCATCAGGTGAAGTCCAAGAAATTGTTGGGCTTACATATTGTACATCCGACGATCCAGCACCGCATTGAGGAATCTCTCCACCTGTTGTATTAAAACTTGTCATACATCCTTCGACTATATTATCGACTTCAATAGTTAGTGCAGGTATTCCTAGGATACTGACCTCTAATGGATTATTTGCATTTCCTGGCTTGCACACAAGAAGCTCTACCATAGTCACACCATCTGGAATACAAACATCCTCTTGACACAAATCTATTCCTGACCCAGGCAGAGGACAAGTAAAGTCAACAAAACCCTCAGTCGAACATGGTGGATCAAAACACATTGCTAATCCTTCGAAATTGTCACCAACATTAATATTAAATATCAAACAAGAATTATTTCCTTGTTGACCATTACAACACTCTCCTGAAAGTGGATATGAACCAGTAACAGTCCCAGTTGTAGAACCTACTAAATCAATATCATATTCAGATACAGTCAAATCACATTGTGCATTTATTATTTGACTTGATCCTAAAAAAATCATGCTGATCAAAGCAAAATTGAAAACAATAGATGTTTTCTTTTTTGAGCTTTTTTTGTACATACTCATGCACAAATCAGTATACTTAGATGTATACCTCTTAGTAGTTAAGGATTTCATTTTAAATGGTTTAGTTGTTCTTAATGATAAACTTGAATACAATTCAATGAAAGAAGAATCGTGTTTTGGGAAAAACATAAAAATGGAATTAGGTTATTAATCAGTTATTATATATCATAATGATTAACCTATTTAATTAGAAAGGACATAGCACAGCCATTAGATATAAGGTGATTATATCTTCCAAAATTTTATTTAAAATAAAATTACATGAGTACTTTTAAAAAGCAATCAAGCAATATTATTTTAAAACATATTTGGTAAATGATTAGGAAAATTCAATTTCCTGCAGACTGAATGGAGTCATTTTCATGATTAGGTTGGTTAAAAATTATTCAAAATCGGTGTTTAACAAATTGATTATTAGTACTTAACCTATACTTTAATAAATTAATATAAAGAAATAATCAATTTAATTAGTGAGAAAAATACGTCATATTCCATTGATTATCAAAGCTTTGCAAACAAAATTTATCAAAATCATTGTTTTCCACTAGGAATCTTTCTGAGAAAATTAACTAGAATCAAGTAGCTAATAGAAATTAACATCTAAATAAATCTTGCAAAAGATTAAGTAACATTGAGGATTAACACTTATTCATGATTTTATACATTCCTTTGCTTTTTTGGAATATATATCTTCATTTTGGTGAACTGGTAGAATATATAAGTAGAGCTAAATTTAGCAAGATCGCCTAAAATAAGTGGGTTGCATTATTAAGGAACAACCCTCAATATCAAATACTTAATAATCCACTCTAAAGCAATTAACAACATGCCCAGTAGCAAGAATTTCCTGAACTCATTCTTGTACCTTGTCAATACATTGACCTCGATTTCAGTTTTTTCCAACTGATCGATTTGATTATAAATATCTTCTAAAGCTGCTTGATTGGTTGCACGATTGTATCGACCACCGGTAAGCCTTGCAATCTCATTCAATAATTCTTCATCAATTTCAACACGAGAACGACCAAAAACATAGGTACCATCAGTTCTCCTTTGAATAGGAGCAATTGCCTCACCCATCGTACCAACACCTATTGTATATACCTTCACCCCGATTTGTTGAGCAATTTCTGCAGCTTGCATAGGTTTTATATAACCAGCGTTGTTTACTCCATCTGTCAAAAGAATAACTACTTTACTTTCTGATTCACTTTCTTTCAGACGATTCACAGCTGCAGCCAACCCCATACCAATAGCCGTTCCGTCTTCTAGTAATCCACATTGAAGATTACTAAGAAATTCTTTCAAAATTTTATGATCGCTAGTAAGTGGGCATTGAGTAAAACTCTCACCAGCAAATACTGCCAAACCCATCCTATCATATTGCCGCTTATCAACAAATTGTTTTGCAACTTCTTTACTAACAGATAATCTATCTGGATTAAAATCACGAGACAACATACTACTTGACAAATCCATCACCAGTATAATATCAATACCTTCTGCCTTTACTTCCTCCTCTGTAAGAACCAACTGAGGTCTTGCCAAGGCTGTAATAAATGCAGCCATCGCCAACCACCTTAAAATAGGTAACCATTTAAATAATTTTGCCTTGTAGTTACTTGCCCCTTTAATGGAATCTACATTTGGCAAGCTAATATTTGCAGCATTGCTTCTGAAATTTTTCAAATACCACCATATCATAAATGGAATAAGCAACAACAAAAGAAAAAACCATGGATGTTCAAATTCCAAATTACTCCACCAGCCCATCTTCGTCTTCTTTTATCATGAGCAATGTTTCATCCACCAGGCTTCTAGCCTTATCCATAAATTCTTGATGGATAGATTCTTCAGGTGTCGCTTTGGCAAATTTTACCATGTCTGCAATTTGAAGAATGTTATTGAGATTTTTTGTATGCTTTGGATCAAAATCCACCTCCTTTAAGGATCTGTTTATTTCACCAGTTGTAGATTCTAAAGCCTGAATGCCAAATCGATTTTCGAGATACTCTCTCACAGTATAGGTCAATTCTGTTTGATACTCCTTAATCTTTCCTTCCTGCCACAATTTCTTTTTATCAAGAGCTTCTAATTTTTCATATGCAATTACATGAGCCGGTCTAATAACTTCTTCCTCGGCTGCTCGCTGAATTTCCTTCTCTTTCTTCTTCAATAAATAGAAATACAAAATTATCCCAGCTAGTAGAATGGCAAGATTGACCAATCCAAACCAAAACCACATACTCAACTCCTTCTCTGCAGGAATAATTGGTAAAATAGGAGCTATCATTTGAGTAGTGTCTTGAATTTCGACTCCCTCTGGGGGTTTCACCAACAAATTGCTTACCTCCAATGGCCTTACATTATACCTCCTATTTCCAATTGTATCCAATTCTACTTCTAGCTGAGGAAACTGAAAAACACCAATATCCCAAGCAATGAAACGTGTCATATTTTTATGCACAAACATGCCATCTTCACGTCTTTCAAAACTTGACCTATTTAAGATTACCGGTTGTGCGGTATTGAGATCCAAAAAGTCAAACTCTGCATTGGTTTGGAGGTCTACAGTATCATTTTGATAAAATGATATTGTAGGTTTAATCTCATCGAAATTGAGCAAGCTATATCCTTTCACCCACGATGGATTAGGTGTCACAATCTCAATACTTAAATTATTTAAATCACCAATTCCAACTGTGTCTCTCTCAAAAGAAATACTACTTGTAATCTGAGCATGGGAGATCCAAGAAACGCTAACTAACAATATGAGAACACAAATTCTTTTCAATTGGCTCGTTTCTTAAAGAATTTCAAAAGTTTTTTGACGTAGTCTTCACCAGTAGAAAGGCTCAAATGATCTGCCCTGTTTCGATTAAAAATATCATTGTAGTAAGCGAAATTAGATTCAAACCATTCTGCATATTGTTCCCTCACCTTTCGACTTGAGGTATCAAGAAAAATCAATTCGCCAGTCTCAGGATCAATAGATCTCACCATCCCGATATTAGGCATTTCTCTTTCTCTTTCATCATAGATATGCATTCCTACAATATCATGGCGACGAGAAGCAATCGAAAGAGCAGTTTCGTATCCTTGAGTCATAAAGTCGGACAATACAAAAGTAATAGCCTTCTTCTTTTGTACATTATTCAAATACTCCAAGGCAACCGACAAATCTGTTCCCTTACTACTTGCTTCATGATAGATAATTTCCCTGATGATTCTCAAGACATGAGATCGACCCTTTTTAGGAGGAATGTATTTTTCAATTCCATCAGTAAAAAGTATAGCACCAATTTTATCATTATTGATCGAGGCAGAAAAAGCAATAACAGCACCAAGCTCTGTTATCAAATCACTTTTAAATTGACTCTGAGTTCCAAAGACTGAAGACCTACTAATGTCCACCAGCAACATTACTGTAAGTTCTCTTTCTTCTTCAAACACCTTGATATGTGCATCCCCTGTTCTTGCAGTTACATTCCAATCAATATTTCTTACATCATCCCCATAATGATAATCCCGTACTTCTGAGAATGACATTCCTCTACCCTTGAAAGCACTATGGTACTCCCCTGAGAAAATATGTTTAGAAATACTTCTTGTCTTTATTTCTATTTTCCTAACCTTCTTTAAAATGTCAGCAGCATCCATTAAGGCACTTCGACTTTAGAAATGATTCTAGAAATTATTTCTTCTTGGCTGATATTTTCAGCCTCAGCCTCATAACTAATTCCAATCCTATGACGCAATATATCTTCACAGACATTTCTTACATCATCGGGGATCACATAGCCCCTTCTATTGATAAATGCGTAAGCCTTTGAGGCCAATGCTAAGTTGATACTTGCTCTCGGCGAACCACCATAAGTAATAAGTGGCTTCAATTCAGACAAACCGTAATTTTCTGGTTCACGAGTAGCAAACACGATATCTAGAATATAGTTAGTAATTTTATCATCCATATAAATCTTCTTCACCAACTCTCGCGCTTTGACAATCTTTTCTGGACTTACAACCGCATTGATCTTTTGCATCGTTTCTCCAGAGATTGTTTTTTGGATGATTGATCTCTCTTCATCCTTGTTT
>CALHKJ010000029.1 GCA_938033975.1 uncultured Saprospiraceae bacterium
CAGCAGATCTTGGATTGTACACATTGGTAAAGACCATTGATGGCCCTAGGAAAACATCATCTTCACAAGTTACCCCTTCATATATAGAAACATTATTCTGTACTTTGACATTATTGCCAAGCACAACATGATTGGCCACAAAAACATTTTGCCCTAGATTGCATTCTTCGCCAAGAATAGCATGCGGCATGATGTGACAAAAATGCCAAACCTTTGAGCCTTTGCCAATTTGTGCGCCTGCATCAACGATGGCAGTTTCATGTACATAATAATTATCTGTTTCTTGACTCATAATTTATTTCCTCTCCTAAGATAGGATTGTTTATGAAATTAGTTAAAAAAGGATTTGACTGCTGTAATGATTGTATCCTGAATTTCGTGATTAAGTTCTGTGTGCATTGGTAAGGAGAAGACCTCTTTACAAAGTTGATAAGTTATGGGCAAACTAAAACCAGGCTCAACGTAACTACTATATGCTTTCTGCTCATACAAAGGAACTGGATAGTAAATACCTGTAGGAATACCATGTTCTTTTAAGTAAGCAACCAGTTCATCACGTTGCCCATTTGTAACTCTTAAAGTATACTGATGGAAAACATGATTACTAAATGAATTTCTTTTGGGAGTAATCAAGCCTTCAACATTTTGCAACTGAGTATCATAGTAATCTGCTGCTGCCAATCTTGCATCTGCATACTCGTTTAGATATTTTAATTTTACATTTAGCACAGCAGCTTGAATACTGTCTAAGCGAGAATTTACTCCAATGATATCATGATAATATCTTTTGCTTTGCCCGTGATTGGCAATCATTTTTATCTTTCGTCCTAGTTCATCATCATTTGTGAAAATCGCTCCACCATCACCAAAACAACCTAGGTTTTTTGCTGGAAAAAAAGAGGTTGTTGCAATGTGTCCGATTGTACCTGCTTTTTTGATAGACCCATCTGAAAAAGTATAGCTTGCGCCTATTGCTTGTGCATTATCTTCTACGACATAAATATTATGTTCATCAGCAAGCTTCATTATACCTTCCATATCACATGTTTGTCCAAAAAGATGTACTGGAACAATTGCCTGTGTCTTCTCTGTTATAAAAGGTCTAATTAAATCAGCATTGACATTATAATTTTCAAGACTCGCATCAATCAAGACAGGTTTTAAGTTCAACAAACCGATCACCTCTGCTGTAGCTACATAGGTAAAACTCGGAACAATTACTTCGTCTCCAGCTTCTAAATCCAAGGCCATTAGTGCAATTTGGAGTGCATCGGTCCCATTGGCACAACCAATCGTATGCCTAACATCTAAAAATTCAGAAAGATTCTTTTCAAATTCTGCTACAATTGGACCATTAATAAAATAGCATGAATCCACTACCTGCTTGATAGCCTCATCAACTTCATTTTTAATTTTTGCATACTGCCCCTTAAGATCAACCATCTGCATATTCAGAATTTTATTGGTTTTACGCTTTGATTAAGAAATAACGGATATTTCAAGCGCTTATTTTTGCTTCCGCAAATGTATTTAAAATACTTATATCATTGAGTTTGCTTGAAATAATACGCATGATTGCTTAAATTATTAATATTCCACTGCAACAAAGTTGATAAATGCTGCACCTTTATAATAAAGCAAGCATTCTGTGCCAAAGAACAACGATCAAATAAAGCTGATAAAACAGTGCTTAAAGGGTAAAAGAAAGGCTCAATTTGAGCTCTATGAGTCCCATAAAGTATATCTATACGGGATATGCCGCAGATATGGCAAGACCAAAAATGAGGCAGAAGACATGCTCCAAGAAAGCTTTTATAAGATATTGAGAGATTTAAAGCAGTTTAAAGGACAGGTCCCTTTTCAAGCTTGGATTAGGAAAGTAACTATCAATAGTTGCTTGATGTATATCAGAAAATACAAGAAACTTAACTACTCTGAATTATTCGAATCAGATGCTGATGAGATCATGGGTTTTGATATCGAGTTAATGACTAGCAGCCGAGCAACGGCCATTATCCAATTGATACAGACACTTCCAGAAAATCAACAAACTGTATTTAACTTAAAAGGCATAGATGGATATTCTTTTGTAGAGATATCAGAAATGCTAGGAATAAAAGAAGCAACACTTCGATCACACTATTTGAGAGCAAGAAAGAAATTGCAGAATCTATTAAACAAGGAACTTAATTAAGATGGAAGAGAATAATAACATGGAAGAATTCTTCAAGCGCTCGTTAGAGCAATTTGATGAAGTACCGTCTGACGATGTCTGGACTAATGTCTCCGATCGCCTTACATTGGAGGCAAAATGGTACGATCCCATTGTCACTATCTTGAAATCAGCACTGCCTTTCTTGATAGCATTACTCATGATTGGTGCTTACCATCTATATATCCAAAACAATATAAGTAATTATAAAAATGATTTATCTGCTGCTAAGGATACCATCGAAAACTTACAAACTGAAAACAAAGAATACCTAAGTCAGATAAATGGAATCGAACAACTTAAAACTGATTTCTTAGAAAATATCAATGGTAAAAACTTAGAAATAGAGAAACTGACAAAAGAGAATAAATCACTCGCTTACAGTTACAATCAACTGCTTAATAAATCAAAAGGCAATAGTAATTCCCAAGGAGCATTTACATTACAAAATCTTAGAAATCAAATTCGAATATTAGAAGAAAGAATTCAATTGAAAGATGCTGAAATTCTTGCTTTTAAGGATAAGCAAAATTTTGAAAACTTATCCCCGAGCAACAGAACAACAGAAGTATTTTGCTCGCAGTTTAAATATTTACCTCGAGTGAGATCAAATAGAATCA
>CALHKJ010000030.1 GCA_938033975.1 uncultured Saprospiraceae bacterium
GACAAATAAGACTAATGTAAGATTGTTGCTTAATTTCATGGGATTGAATTCAATTAATAACGATTCAAATATATAATAAAATTTAATGTTAACCACGCAGTTTCAAGATTGGCTCTCATCAAAGGGTATTAACAATACAAAAAAGGTGTTGTGTGCGGTTAGTGGAGGCATTGACTCTATGGTTCTTCTTCATCTCTTTAAAAAAGAAAATTATAAAATCAGTGTAGCTCATGTTAACTACCACTTGAGAGGAGAAGAATCAAATTTAGATCAAAAATTGGTAGAATCATTTTGTGAGAATCACAAAATCCCAATACATGTTTTGAATGTTAATAAGTTGGGAAAAGATAATCTTCAAGAATGGGCTCGCAAGGAAAGATTTCAATTCTTTGATCAAATTCAAAAAAAAGGAGCATACGACTTTATAGCACTAGCTCACCATGATGAAGATCAACTAGAAACAATACTATTGAGTATTTTTAAAGGTTATCAGCTACAAAGCATTCAAGCAGTCAGAGGCAATATTATAAGACCTTTATTAGGAATTGAGAAAAAACTTATAGATGATTATGCTTCCGCAAATGATATTACTTTTCGCATAGACAAATCTAATTTGACTAATAATTATGATAGGAATTTTATTCGACATGAGATTATCCCAACCATTGGAAATAGAATACCAAATTTCAAAACTCGAATTCTGAATTTTGCCGAAAGGCAGAGAAAAGAAAGAGACCTACTCCTAAAACTACTAAGCAATTATGTTGAAAAACATACAATCAATGAGTCAAATAATATTCGGTCTTACTTCTATCAAAAAATTGAATTGTCCTTAATTGAAAAACAAAATGGACAAGATATATTGGTTAATTATTTAAAACTTAGCTACAAATTTAGTGAGGCTCAGATTATTGACTTATTAAAAAGTAAAAAACCTGAAGCGGAGATATCAAATAAGAATTTTATTGCTCAAAAAACACAATGGCATCTTTATGTTGGAAATATCAATCATGAACAAATCACTGATCTCATTAAGTCTACTGATCTAGAATACAGAAAACACAATCTTAAAATAAGCTCCGAAAGCTTTAATGGTGAATTTAGAAAAGATACATTAACCGTTGATATTGAGAAATTGAAATTCCCACTAAAGTTAAGAAAGGTAAAAGGGTCAGAATCGTTTCGCGCTTTCGGACTAAAAGGCGCAACTACTGAAATAGGCAAATTTCTGAAAAGGATAGATAAACCAAGTTATTTTAAGCTTCAAGAATACATTTTAATTGATACACAAAAACGAATAATAATACCTGGTTTAGAAATTGACTATACTTTAAGGACATTAAATAACACAAAAACATGCCTTATTGTCGATTTTGAAGACAAAACGCTCTATTAAATCATCAAAACTTATCAAGATTAATTTACATTTGTTTAAAATTTGATGATATGATTAAAACATTTTTTTCCACAATAGCTTTGATATGTTTCATTTCTATTCTCGGAGCACAACACACACATGTAAGAGGTGTTTGTGGAACAGAATCTGGACAAGAGACAATAGAAAGAATAGAAGCAAATAAAAAATATGTTGCTGAAAATGGAAGATCCCAAGAAACCATTTATTTACCCATCAAATTTCATAGAGTTGGAAGAAATGATGGTTCAGGAAAAATAGCTGCAACATCTATCCTCGACTTAATGTGCAGACTTAAAAGAGAATATGCCAAATATGATATGATCCCATATATTTCTGGTGGATTCAATGACGTACATAATACAGGAATTTTTGAAGGGGCCGGAAATCAAAGTGCATTTAACTTAATAGTGCCAGAAAAGAGCGGAGACGCAATAGATATATTTATTACAGACAATGCTAATACGGGAAACCAAGTGGGGACAACCTTAGGTTTCTATGCACCTAGTGGATCTAGTGAAAGAGATTACATTGTAGTAAGAAAAAAGGAGGTCATAGATTCAACTGAAACTTTAGAACATGAAATTGGACATTACTTAAGCCTTGCTCACCCATTCTTGGGTTGGGAAGGAGTTCAGTATGATGAAGTAGTTCATGGGAATCCAATAATGGTAAGTTCAGTTGGTGGTCAAGCAATTGAATTAGTAAGTAGAGATGGAAATTGCGAAACAGCAGCAGATAGATTATGCGATACAGAAGCAGATTATAACTTTGGTTTTTCAATTGCTGATTTTGATGATGACAATACAAACGATATTGCTTCTGGATGCTCACTTATCCGAGATATTACAGATAGTAACGGTGGAGTATTAAGACCTGACACAAGAAATATTATGAGTTATTATTCGTGTGGGAATAAAAGATTTAGTCCGGGTCAAATTGATTTGATGATGGCAGATTATAATTCTGCTGCTCGTTCATTCTTAAGAACAGGTTATGTTCCGAATTTGGAAGAAGTAACTGAAATTCCGGAGCTTTTAGCACCACTTGGAAGTGCTGAAAATTATAATGCTGTTTTGTTCGAATGGACTGAGGTACCAAACGCTGATTTTTATGCATTACAAATCACAAGCGGAAGTGAAACAATAAGTTATATCGTAGATGAACCAAGAGCTTTTATTCAAGATTTGCAACCAGATGAAAATTACTTTTGGTTGGTCGCTCCGTTTAATGAAACTTCAGCTTGCATAAAATCTACTCAAAAATTTTTCCAAACTGGTGATATCTTTTCTAACATAGATGAATTAAACGATATTGCGGAAATTCAAGTATTTCCTAATCCGGCTCAATCTGGCGAAAGTCTTCAAATAAGAATCAACAGCCAAGAGACTTTTGATGCTGACATTAGTTTATTGGCTATTGATGGTAAAGAAATTTATGTTAAAAAGAATCAACCGGTCTTAGCTGCAGAAAATCAAATTGAAATTAATACAAATAAAATTTCTAGTGGTATTTACATTTTATATGTAAAATCAAGTGCTGGAATATTTTCAAAACAAATCGTAATAAAATAATAAATGAATTTACACGAGTATCAAGGTAAAGAAATGCTTGCTGGTTATGGAGTACCAATTCAGCAAGGAAAAGTAGCAACAACTGTAGAGGAAGCACTAACTGCTTACACAGAACTTCAAAAAGAAACAGGTACTGAATGGTGTGTAATCAAAGCTCAGATTCACGCTGGAGGAAGAGGAAAAGGTGGTGGAGTAAAAGTATGTAAAAACGCAGACGACCTTAAAGAGAATGCAGAGAACATCTTAGGAATGATGTTAAAGACTCCACAGACTCCAGGTGGTATGGAAGGACCAGGTAAATTAGTACGAAAAGTATTAATCGCGGAGGATGTATATGCTCCCGATTTTGATGCATGCAAAGAGTTTTACATCTCTGTAATGATGGACAGAGCAAAGAAAAGAAATGTAATTATCTATTCAACTGAAGGAGGAATGGATATTGAAAAAGTAGCGGAAGAAACGCCTCACTTGGTACACAAAGAACACATTGATCCAGCTGTAGGTTTCCAAGGATTTCAGAAGAGAAAGATTGCTTTCAACTTAGGATTAAGTGGAACAGCATTTAAGAATATGACAAAGTTTATCGACTTGTTATACAAAGCATTTGTAGGCTCAGACGCTTCTCTTTTTGAAATTAATCCTGCATTAAAAACGGGCGATGATAGAATACTAGCAGTTGATTCGAAGGTATCAATTGATGATAATTCGTTATTTAGACATCCAGATCTTGCGGCAATGAGAGATGAGGAAGAAGAAGATCCAGCTGAAGTAGAAGCTAAAGGATTCGGTCTTAACTATGTAAAGCTCGATGGAAATGTTGGTTGCATGGTAAACGGAGCTGGGTTGGCTATGGCTACCATGGACATCATTAAATTATCAGGCGGATCACCAGCCAACTTCCTTGATGTAGGAGGAACAGCTGATGCT
>CALHKJ010000031.1 GCA_938033975.1 uncultured Saprospiraceae bacterium
ATTCTAGATATAATTTCACTTTCATCATATGTTTGTTTTGTCATTAAAAAATAATAGTGACGTTTTGTGGTAAAACTTAGAAATGTGCTGCAGACCATTATCTAAGTTGAACCGCAAAAAGTAGTCATAATTTACGCATAACCACAAAACAATTTAAAAATGAAATCTTTAAAAACATTTTTTGTACTTCTTTTCTTTTGCTTAATTCAAATATCATGTAGCAAGGATGGTGGCTCATCTATGGATCCACAAGATGGAGGTACATTTGAAGAAATAATCGCCAGAGGAGGCGAATTACCTTCTCACCCGCAATCTAGAACCGAAGACGTCATTAGTGAATCAGAACTTTTCAATGAAGAATATGAGACTATGGATGATAATGGAGATTCTATAACAGAAAGATTTGAATGCAAAACCAGACGAGTAAGTGTCCTCGATGGTAATGGACAATTTCCATTATTCGATTCAGGCTCAGATGTGATCTATCCTGGAAGTCTATTGCAAGGTGCGACGCTATCTAATACTACACCATCTCCTATTGTGGTACGACGGGCTGGTGGCACCATATCTTACAATCTCAACAATGGCAACTTGAATTCTACCTTTTCAGTAGATGAAGTCAAAAAAAGTACCATTCAGAATGGTATGAATACGATCATAGCCAATGCTGGTGATGTAGTTCCTGCCAATTTCCAATTGGACATCATACAAGTAGAATCAGAACAACAAATGGCTTTAGAGCTGGGTATCGATGTGGAAAGGTATAATACTAAAGTGTCGGCAGATATGTCATTTAGCTCCGATAAGTCTTATAATAGGATGTTGGTCAAACTAAATCAATCATACTATACTATGAGCTTTGATTTACCGACAAGCCTCGATCAGGTATTCCACCCAGAAGTAACCCCTGATCAACTATCCACATATGTTCAAGAAGACAATCCGGCAACCTTCATTTCTTCTGTGACCTACGGTAGAATCTTCTACATGCTAGTGGAGTCTACTTCAAGCAGGGAAGAGATGTCAGCGAAATTAGACGCCTCTTATCAGAAATTCAAAAACAAAGTGGAAGGAGAACTAGATGCAGAGTCCATGCAGTCCTTGAATAATTTAAAGATCAAAGTAATTGCCTACGGTGGAGATACTGAGGGAACATTTCAATTGACTGGAGAGACCAGTGTAAGTGCCATAGCTAATAAATTGGCAGAGTCTACCGAAATAAAGGCCGGTCTACCATTGTCTTATGTTGTAAGAAGTGTGGAGAGACCAGACCAGATCGCGGGTACAAAATTAGCTGCCGAGTATGATGTTGTGGAATGTGAATTGAAGGGAACCCTTCCTCCGTCAAACTTATTACCACTTGTAGATTTATTTTACGATGATTCTGATGGGGGAGGTATTGGCGCTATGATCAATATATCTGGACCCAATACACTTGTATTCAATAAGTCAGGAGATAAGTATGTGTGGTACAATGCTGATGTCGGCAATGTTAAAGGCATGTTCAGTATCCATGATGCGAATTCTCCATTAGGTATACTTCCGTTCGATGCAGTGGGTGCTGGGGTACAACACTCTGAGAGTATGTTATATTTCTTCAATCAGACAGGTCTACTTTACGCGATCATGGATTACAGTCAGAGTGGATTAGCGGGAGATATAGATCCACCTACATCTCCGCTGGGAATCATGAGAACTGATAACAATGGAGATGTCACTCAATATGCAACTGGGGGCACTTTTGGAGATAGTCCTGGATTTCAGTTTGCTGGTTTAGGATTTGAGGCCGCTTCTAAAGTGGGATCAGATATAACAGCCTATTTCCCAAAGCCTGGCGACCAATATGCCATCTATAATAAGGCAGATGGTGGTCAGTGGTGGGGCGTGCATTCTTCGACTAATTGGTTTCAAGGTCAAGATCATACGGGTGAACCGTTATTTGATAAAGTAGGAGCTGCTAGCTCATTGACCATTGGAGGAGCTACTGTGATATATTATTTGGTCAATGATACTGGAGATCAAATCATGATGTATACAAACAACGGAAATCGGATTATGAAAGGACCTTGGGTGATCAATTGATACATAGAATTACAAACGTGTGATGGATAGTTCCAGTCAGCAGCCTCAAATCAATATTGGTTTGGGGCTTTATGAGTTGATATAATTTAGTCCATTAAACTATGTTTTCAATTGCCAATAAATCTACGAATTTGTACACCTTTATCTCAAATAAAAGAGGGAGTGTAGTCGGCACACTTTCCAACTACAACTCCACACTTGAAAACATTTTGTTTTCAATTTTTAAACTAGAAAATTCCAATTGTGAGTTCTTAAGAAGAACCTACTTTAATAGAGGTTTTGGTTACTTTCCTGCATCATCAAGTTTTGTACGTAGCTCCGACCGGACCAAATCAGCAACCTTTCTAGTGGCTTCCCATACTTCTGCATATGTCATATTTGGGTGAACTTTTTCAAAGTAAGATTTTGGACTTTCAGCTGACAAAAATTGCTCTGTACTTTCAAAAATATCTACCGTCGCTGCATGATAGGGCTGAGCACTGCCATATGGAAGCTCCATATCAAGCAATACCCAACCTTTCATTTTACCATCATTGATCCGAGCTTTGTGGACTGGCTGCCACAATTCTTTTTCGACCTTGTTGTGATCAGAACTTCCACTTCCTTTTGGGAAATCGAAAAAGTTAAACAGATGGACATCAGCATTATCCATATTCTCGGCAAGCTCTCTTGCTGTAAGTGACCATACTTCCGATTTTACAAATGTTCGGACCTTTGAGGTGCGGTCTACCATGGCTCTTTCTTCTGCTGTCAGAATCTTATTTAAATCTGGCATTTCCCAATTGTCTATGTAATTGGCCAATTGTTTTTCTCCTGCAAAATTAATTCGAGTCAAGTAGTTGTACTCTTCATTAATGCCAAATGGATATTCAACTTTAGTTAAGGTCCAGTTGGTGTATTTTCCAGCCGCAATATTTGCTGCATGGATTTTCTTCCAGACTTTTTCAAGTTTTAGATA